>DATMCB010000113.1:0-4218 GCA_035558835.1 Solirubrobacterales bacterium | reverse complement strand
CGGAGCTGCTCTCCGACTCGGCGACGCCGCCGTTTCAGATCGAGGGGCGCGGCGGCAGCGAGGCGGGGGAGGAGACGCGTTTGCGCTACCGCTACCTCGACCTGCGCCGCGAACCGATGCAGGAAGCGCTGCAGCTCCGGGCCAAGCTCGTCGCGGCGATGCGCGAGCAGCTCGACGGCGACGGCTTCGTCGAGATCGAGACGCCGATCCTGACCCGCTCGACCCCCGAGGGCGCCCGCGACTTCCTCGTCCCGAGCCGCCTCCAGCAGGGCTCCTTCTACGCGCTGCCGCAGTCGCCGCAGCTCTTCAAGCAGCTCCTGATGGTGGCCGGGTTCGAGCGCTACTACCAGATCGCCCGCTGCTTCCGCGACGAGGACCTCCGCGCCGACCGCCAGCCCGACTTCACCCAGCTCGACATCGAGATGTCGTTCGTCGAGGTCGAGGACGTGATCGAGGCGAACGAGCGGCTGATGGCGCACGTGCTCGGAGCCGCCGGGATCGAGGTCGGGCTGCCGATCCCGCGGATCGCCCACGCCGACGCGATCGCCCGATTCGGCACCGACCGGCCCGACGTCCGCTTCGGGATGGAGCTGACCGACCTCTCCGACCACCTCCGCGAGACCGAGTTCCGGGTCTTCCGCGGCACTCTCGACGGCGGCGGGATCGTCAAGGGGATGAACGCCGGCCGCCGCGAGCTGCCGCGCTCGGAGCTCGACGGCCTGATCTCAGACGCCCAGGAGCTCGGCGCCAAGGGGCTCGTCTGGGCGTTCCGCGAGGGAGACGGCTGGCGTTCGCCGACCGCGAAGTTCCTCACCGACGCCGAGCTCGCCGAGCTGAACGGGGCGCTCGGCGCAGCCGAGGGCGATCTGCTCCTGATCGTCGCCGACGAACCCGCCGTCGCCAACCAGGTGCTCGGCACGATGCGGGTCCGGCTGGCCGAGCGCTGGGACGAGGTCCCGGCCGATGAGAACGCGTTCTGCTGGATCGTCGACTGGCCGCTGCTCGAATGGGACGGCCAAGAGGAGCGCTGGACGCCGCTTCATCATCCGTTCACGGCATTCGACGGCGAGCTCGACGAGTCCGACCCCGGCGCGATCCGCGCCCGTGCCTACGACCTCGTCTGGAACGGCAGCGAGATCGGCGGCGGGTCGATCCGGATCAGCGACCCCGGCGATCAGGAGCGCGTGCTGGCGCTGCTCGGGATCGATGCCGAGGAGGCCGAGGCCCGCTTCGGCTTCCTGCTCGAGGCGCTTCGCTACGGCGCCCCGCCGCACGGCGGCATCGCCTACGGGATCGACCGGATCTGCGCCCTCGCCGCCGGCGCCGAGTCGATCCGCGACGTGATCGCCTTCCCGAAGACCGCCTCCGGCGGCGATCCGCTGACCGGCGCTCCGGCGCCGGTCGATGAGCGCCAGCTCCGCGAGCTCGGCATCACGGTCAGGAGTCCCGCCCCGCAGTGAGCGGCGAGCGCGCCGAGCAGGCCGCGAGGGCCGTCGCCGCGATCAACGCGAGCGATCCGGAGCTGATCGCCGCCACGTTCGCGCCGCTCGCCGAGATCAGGACCGGCCGCAGCATCCACAAGGGGATCGGGGCCGCGATCGCCTGGGCGGAGAAGCGCTACGACCACCTCGAGCGGCGCTACACCGTCGCCGCCACCCACACCCGCGGCGATGCGGTGCTCGTGCTCGGCTCGGTCGAGTACGTCTGGCGAGCCGAGGGCGAGGTTGGCGACAGCTCCCCGATCGCCCTCCTGTTCGAGTTCGACGGCAACCTCGTCAGCTCGATGACCGTGGCCGACGACCCCGAGACGGCCCTCGACGCCTTCGAAACCCGCCCACCTGGGTAATCCTGCCTACCACAGCGCGGTTGAGATGACCCAGGTCCTGGGGGAGACGTCCGGCGGGCTCAAGGTTTTCGGGCGGACGGCCGAACTGCCTTGGTAGTTTGCCCATGGGCTCGAACTCGTACGACAGCCGCTCTAATTGTGAACCAACACGATTGGCTCGGGAGCCGTCGTCCGGTGCGCTCTTGGGCGTGCTGGCAGGTTCCCCCCTGTATCCCAGGGTTCAGAAGCCGGGCGGCACCGGCGAGCTGGAGCCCAACTCCTTCCCGGTCCTCGGGAGCGCCCGATGAGAAAGGCGCTCAACGAGAACCCGATGGTCCAGCTCGCCGTCCTCGGCGTCTGCGCGGTCGTCTTCGCGGTGATCCTCTTCACCTCGGTCCTCAAGAAGGACGAGCAGCCGGCGGCCACGACCACGTCCCCGGCAGCGGCGACGACTAGCGACCCGGCTGCGACCGGCGACCCGTCCGCCTCTGCCTCGACTCCGTCGCCCTCGGCCGGCGCGTCCGCGTCGGGCACCGCTCCGGCCGTCCCCGAGACCGACACGGTCACGCCGCCGGCCGGCGATGCGACCGCCGACGGCCTGCTGCCCTCGAAGGGCCTGCCCGAGAACGTGCTCGTCGCCTTCGCTCGAAACAAGGCGATCGCGCTTCTCGTCGTCGATCCGAAGGGCCTCTCCGACAGGCAGCTCGAGCAGTTCACCGACACGCTGCGCTCGCGCGACGACGTCGAGGTCTTCGTCGTCGACGTCAAGGACATCGCCAAGTACGCGCGTGTCACCGCCGGCGTCTCGGTCAGCCGGACCCCGGCCCTGGTCGTGGTCCGGCCCCGGAAGCTGACCGACTCCGTCCCGACGGCCGCCGTCTCATACGGCTTCCGCGGCCCGCGGAGCGTCAACCAGGCCGTCGACGACGCCCTCTACGACGGCAAGCAGGTCCCGAGCTACCCGTAACGTCGCGGCGGTTGGGGCGGGCCCGTGCCCGCTCTACGCTTCAGCGCATGGACGCCACCGCCTTCGAGGCCTACCTCGACGACTCCTCCCGGCGCGGGGAGCCGCTGACCGGCAGCGCCCGCGGCAGCGCCGGAGGAGCCGCCTGCGGCGATCTGATCGCGATCTCGCTGCGGCTCGATGAGGGCCGGGCGGCCGACGTCCGCTTCGAGGCGAGCGGCTGCGCTGCAGCCCGGGCCGCTGCGGCGGCTACGGCCGAGCTGCTCGACGGCGCGGGCCTTCGCGAGGCGGGGCTGCTCGATGCCGCAGCGATCGCCGCCGAGCTCGGCGGGCTCAGCGCGGTCGGCGCCCACGCCGCCGACCTCGCGGCCGAGGCCGCTCACCGGGCGCTCGGCGCCGCGGTCGCGAGCGCCGAGGGAGCGATCCTGGCGCCGCCCGGCGACGGCCGCGAGCGGGTGCTCGTCGCCGTCAGCGGCGGCGTCGACAGTGCCGTCGCCGCCCTCCGCGAGCGGGAGGCGGGCGCCGACGTCTTCGCCGTCACCCTCGAGCTCTGGTCGGATCCCGCCAACGACGGCGAGCGGAGCTGCTGCTCCGCCGACGCAGTCCGCGTCGCCCGCTCGGTCGCCCAGGCGCAGGGCATCCCGCATCTGACCGTCGACCTCCGCGACCGGTTCCGCGCCGGCGTCGTCGAGCCGTTCCTGGCCGGCTACGCGGCCGGGGAGACGCCGAATCCCTGCATCCGCTGCAACGGCCGAATCCGGATCGAGCCGATGGTCCGGATCGCCGAGCAGCTCGGCGCCACCGGCCTTGCGACCGGTCACTACGCGCGCACCCGGGACGACGGCTCCGGCGCGCTCCTGACCGCCGCCGCCGACCCCGGCAAGGACCAGACCTACATGCTCGCCGGCCTGCCGCCGGCGGTGCTCGCGCGACTGCGCTTCCCGCTCGGCGGGCTGACGAAGCCCGAGGTCCGCGCGATCGCCGCCGCCGCCGGCCTCGCCGTCGCCGACAAGGCCGAGAGCCAGGACCTCTGCTTCCTCGCCGGCGTCGGCAAGGCCGGCTTCCTCGCCCGTCACGGCGGCCTCGACGATCGCGAGGGCGAGGTCGTCGACACGGCCGGCAACGTCGTCGGCCGCCATTCGGGTCACCACCGCTTCACGGTCGGCCAGCGCCGCGGCCTCGGCATCGCCGCGCCGGAGCCCCTCTACGTCCTCGCCACCGACGCCACCACCAACCGCGTCGTCGTCGGCGGCGAGGCCGATCTTGACACCCGCCGGGTGCGGATCCGCGACGCGACCCTGCACCGGCCCGGGGCCCGGGTCGGCGCGGTCAAGCTGCGTTACCGCTCGCGGCCGCTCGCCTGCCGGATCGGCGGCCCCGAAGCCCCGGGCCCCGGCCGCCACGATCGCCTCGACCTCGAGCTCGAGGC
>DATMCB010000112.1:0-8708 GCA_035558835.1 Solirubrobacterales bacterium | reverse complement strand
ACCGCTCCCGGCGGCTGAGGATCCAGAGCAGTTGTCCGGCCGGTCCGTGGCTGAGGACGGCGCCCGGACCGCAAGCCAGGACCGCGGCGAGCCAGCGTCCCTCCCGGCTGAGCCGGGGATGGCCGACCGCGTAGACGCCACGGTGGAGCAGATGCAGGTGTCCACGCCGGACCAGGCCCTTGATCTGCTGGGACGAGAGGCCAGCTGCGAGGAGCTGCCGACGGCTGACGATTCCGTGCTGGCGGGCGGCGAACTGGGCCGCCGGGTTGGGTTCGGGTCCCATATGAACCCAAACCCGCCCCAGTTGGCGGATGCCCCCTCTTAGCCCCCCGTTGGCAACCCGCGCCCGCGGCGGTGGAACGCTGCCCTAGAAGCCGACCTTTGCGCCGTCGCCGGCCGTCTTGATGAAGACGAGCTTGTCGAGGAACAGCTCGACCTCGGCCTCGTCGGTCCGGACGCGGTGCCAGCCGCCCCGCTGGAGGGCGTTCCGGAGCCCTTCGAGCTCCTCGTCGGCGAGCCGGAGGGGGAGGACCTGACCGCCGTCGAAGCCGACCTCGATGCGTCGCTGGGTGGTTGCCATGGCCGGTCTCCTCAGTGGTCGCTGGGCTGGACGATCTCGGTAAGGACGCCCCCGGTCGAGCGCGGGTGCAGGAAGGCGACGTGGCTGCCGCGGATCCCGACCCGCGGTTTCGCGTCGATCAGCTCGATGCCGGCGGCGGAGAGCTGCTCGAGCGTCGCCTCGATGTCCTCGACGGCGTAGGCGACATGATGGAGACCGGGGCCCTTGCGGGCGAGGAACTTGCCGACCGGGGTGTCCTCGCCGAGCGGGCTGAGGAGCTCGACATGTCCGTCGCCGACATCGAGCAGGACTGCTTCGACGCCCTGCTCGGCCACCGTCTCGCGGTGGACGAGCGGCATGCCGAGGACCTCCTCGTAGAGCTTGATGGCGGCGTCGAGGTCATCGACTGCGACGCCGGTGTGGTCGATCCGGTCGAGCATCGGCGGGGATTCTATTGACAGCGATCGGGGCCGCCGTCCCGGTGGTGGCCGGCCATCGGGGCCGTCAGCGATCGGCGGGAGGCGGCGGCTCGGAGCCCCTTGGCTGGACGCCGCGATCCACCTCCTGCGCCCGGGCGAGCCTCGCCGGGGTTCCGTTGCCGACCGCCCCCCGGGCCCCGTGCTCGTCGGGCTCGGGGAACTCGGGCATGGGGACGGAGACGTCGTGCGCGGCCATGATCGTCGCGATCTCCGACTGCTCGATGACCTCGTTGCGGAGCAGCCGGCGGGCGATCTCGTCGAGCAGCTCGCGGTGGTCGGTGAGCAGCCGGTGGGCGCCCCGGTAGGCCTCCTCGGCGATCTCGCTGACCTCCTCGTCGCGCCGCTGACGCATCATCTCGGAGACGTTCCAGTCGTTGGCCGGGACCTGATGGGAGCGGATCGACGTCCCCATCCCGTACTCGTAGACCATCGACCGGGCGATCGTCGTCACCTTCGCGAGGTCGTCGGAAGCGCCGGTCGTGACCCGTCCGAACGTGATCTGCTCGGCGACCCGGCCGGCGAGCAGGACCTTCATGTAGTCGATCAGCTCGTGCCGCGACTTCAGGTAGCGGTCCTCCTCGGGCAGGTTCAGCGTGTAGCCGAGCGCTTTCCCGCGCGGCACGATCGAGACCTTCTGGACCTTGTCTACGGTGGCGAGCAGCTCCGAGACGAGGGCATGACCGGCCTCGTGCCAGGCGACGACCCGCTTCTCGTGGTCGGTGATGACCTTGCGGCTCTGCAGCCCGGCAACGACCCGCTCGAACGCGTTGTCGAAGTCGGACTGGGCGATGAACGGTCGCTTGTTGCGGCCGGCCTGGATCGCCGCCTCGTTGCAGAGGTTGGCGAGGTCGGCGCCGGTCAGCCCGGACGTGTGCTGGGCGACCCGGTGGAGATCGATGTCCTGGCTCAGCGGCTTGCCGCGAGTGTGCACGCCGAGGATCTCCTCGCGGCCGCGGAGGTCGGGCGGCGGCACGAACACCTGGCGGTCGAAGCGGCCCGGGCGGAGCAGCGCCGGGTCGAGCTTCTCGAGCAGGTTCGACGCGGCCATCACGACGATGTTCTCGCTCGCCTCGAAGCCGTCCATCTCGACGAGGAGCTGGTTGAGGGTCTGGTCGCGCTCGCCGGAGACGTCGCTGCCGCGGGTCGTGCCGACGGCGTCGAGCTCGTCGATGAAGAGGATCGCCGGAGCGTTGTCGCGCGCCTCCTTGAAGAGGCGGCGGATCCGGGCGGCGCCGAGGCCGGCGAACATCTCGACGAACGAGGAAGCCGACTGGCTGAAGAAGTTGGCGCCGGACTCGTGGGCGACCGCCTTCGCCAGCATCGTCTTGCCGGTGCCGGGCGGGCCGTGCAGGAGGATCCCCTTCGGGACCTTGGCGCCGAGGCCCTTGAACCGCTTCGGGTCGGAGAGGAACTCGACGACCTCGCGGAGCTCGTCCTTGGTGCCCTCGACCCCGGCGATGTCCTCCCACCTGGTCCCGCTCCGCTTCGAAGCCTTGATCTCCTGCGGCTTCGTTCGCGGCATCACGGACAGCATCCGGAACATCACGTAGAGGAGCAGGACGATGAAGATGATCGAGAAGACCGGCATCCACTGCGCCAGGTCGTCGAGGAGCTGGTCGGTGTTGATCGCGGTGGTCTCGAGCAATGCCATGCAGTGGCCCATCGGCAGTTCCCCGGCGGTCGCTTAGCTTCGCTCGGCCGCGAGCACGGCATCGAGCGCCGCGACTGCGACCTCGAGCTGCTCGGGCGTCGGCTCGCGGGTCGCGAAGCGAGCCTGGATGAAATGACCGGAGGCGTGGACGGCGCGACCGATCGCCGAGTCGGGCCGCCGCTCCGCCGCGACGAACACCTCGACCGAGAGCGACAGTCCGGCGATCGCGCTGGCCGCCCGCGCGAACCGCCCGGGTCGCTCGACGAGGCGGTCGAGCGTGAGCTGCCCGGCGAGCGAGAAGAACACCATCGGGGCGATCAGGTTCGAGCCGCAGCGTTCGTGCTCCTTCGGGACCTCGGCCGGGTCGCGGTCCTGCTCGTAGCCGCCGATCGATTTGTGCTCGGCGGCGTGGTAGGCGGCGAGATCGGAGCCGGTCAGCGACACCAGAGCGGGGACGAAGCCGATCGCTGCGGCGAGGCCCTCGCGAAGCGGTGTCGCCCGCCCCTTGCCGCGGATCAGGTTGCCGGCGACCGTGCTCGCGATCCCGGCTCCGACCACCTTCGGGTCCTCGAAGGGAAGCCGCGCCGACGGCACCGACATCCGCGCGACCGGGATCACCGCGAAGGCCTCGGCGAGCCGCAGCGGCCCGCGCATGATCGGGACCTTGGCGAACCGGTTGCCGCCGAGGTCCGGCTTCGGCCCGGAGGCGACGTCGATCGTTCCGTCGGCGGCTCGCGCCGCCGCTCCCCACGAGGTCGGGCCGTGGATCAGCAGGCCGTTGCGGAGGGCCATCCCGCCGAGCCGGAGCTTCTCCGGCGAGCTCGGCGTGTCGCCGTTGGCGGAGGCGCCGTTGGTCGAGACGCCAACCGTGACCGGCTCGCCGATCGGCCCTGCGTCCCCGGTCTGCTCGGGCTCTCCGCCGCTCATCCTGCGTCAGGTTAGCGGCGCGCGCGCCCTCGTCCGCGACCCCCGTCCTCGCGCCACTGGATACTGACGCGGGTGAGCGATCAGCTGTTCGAGAGCGACGAGGGGGCCGCTGCGGCCGCCGGCGCCGGCGGCGACGCTCCGCTCGCGGTCCGGATGCGGCCGCAGAGCCTCTCCGACCTCGTCGGCCAGGAGCACCTGCTCGGCCCCGGCTCGACCCTGCGGACGGCGATCGAGGCGGGCGAGCCGCATTCGATGGTCCTCTATGGCCCGCCGGGGACCGGCAAGACGACGATCGCGAGGATCGTCGCGACCGCTGCCGATGGCGCCTTCGAGGAGGAGTCGGCGGTGAACGCCGGGCGAGCCGAGGTCCGGGCGATGCTCGAACGGGCCGCCGAGCGCCGCCGCGCCGGCCGCCGGACGGTGTTCTTCCTCGACGAGATCCACCGCTTCAACAAGGCCCAGCAGGACGCGCTGCTGCCCGCCGTCGAGTCCGGCCTCATCACGCTGATCGGGGCGACGACCGAGAACCCCTACTTCGAGGTCAACTCGGCGCTGCTCTCCCGCGCCCAGATCTACGAGCTGCGGGCTCTCGACGAGGAGGCGATCGCGGAGCTGCTGCGCCGCGCGCTCAGCGATCGTGACCGGGGGATCCCCGCCCCGCCCGCCGTCGACGACGACGCACTGGCGATGCTGGCCGCCCGCGCCGGCGGCGACGCCCGCGCGGCACTCGGCGCTCTCGAGCGGGCCGCCACCGCCGTCGGTCCGGGAGGGAGGATCGACCTCGGCGCCGCCGAGGACGCGCTCCAGAAGCGGGCCGTCCTCTACGACAAGGGGGGCGACCGCCACTACGACTACATATCGGCCTGGATCAAGGCGACCCGGAACTCCGACGTCGACGCATCGATCTATTACCTCGCCGCGATGCTCGCCGGCGGCGAGGACCCGCGCTTCATCGCCCGCCGGATGGTGATCTTCGCCTCCGAGGACGTCGGCAACGCCGCCCCGCAGGCGCTCGCCGTCGCGACGGCTGCAGCGGCGGCCGTCGATCGCGTCGGGCTTCCCGAGTGCCGGATCAACCTCGCGCAGGCGGCGGTCTACCTGGCGCTGGCGCCGAAGAGCAACGCCTCCTACAAGGCGCTGCTCGCCGCCGAGGAGCACGTCCGCCGCCACGGCGCCGCCGAGCCTCCGGCGGCGATCCGCGACAGCCATTACGCCGGCGCCCGCGAGCTCGGCCGCGGCGTCGGCTACCGCTACCCGCACGACGAGCCGGGCGGGGTCAGCGATCAGCGGACCATGCCGGAGGCGGTCGGCGACGCGCGCTTCTACGCGCCGACCGATCGCGGCTTCGAGGCCGAGCTGGCCGAGCGCCTCGACCGGTTGCGGGCGCTGCGCGGCTCGCCGGGTACCGGCGCCACGGAAGAGGACTGACGCTATCTTCGGGTCATGCGACGGGTGGTTCTCGCTGCGGTCATCGGGGTGATCTCACTGGCCCTGCCGGCCGCCGCATCCGCCTCATTCCACCTGATCAAGATCAGGGAGGTCGGCAACGGCAACCCCGCCGACTACGTCGAACTGCAGATGTTCTCCTCCGGCGAGAACTTCGTGATGGGGCATTTGATCCAGACGTATGACTCGAACGGGGACGTGCTGACGACATTCCCGTTCCCGACGAACGTCGCCCAGGGCGGCAACCAGCGGACGATCCTCATCGGTGGCGACCAAGCAGTCGACTGGCCGGTCGAGCCCGACTTCACCACCCCCAACCTGGCGATCCCCGCCGACGGGGCCGTCTGCTACTTGAGCACGCTGACGGTGCCGCTCGACTGCGTGTCGTTCGGCAGCTTCTCGCAGCCCACTTCGCCGCTGCCGACCGGGAGCCCGGCGCCGGCGATCCCGTTCGGCGTCGGCGCGAACACGCTGCAGCGCTCGATCGCGCCGGGCTGTGCGACACAGCTCGAGCCCGGGGACGACACGAACGACTCGGCCACCGACTTCGCGCTCGCTCCGCCGGCACCGCGCAACAACGCGACGCCGCCGACCGAGAAGGGCTGCGACACCACCCCTCCGGAGACGACGATCACCAAGCAGCCCCGGAAGCGCTCCGGCAAGCGCACGGCCCGGTTCGTGTTCAAATCGAGCGAGCGCGGATCGAGCTTCGAGTGCAAGCTCGACCGCGGCGGCTTCGAACCGTGCAAGTCGCCGCTCCGGGAGCGGGTGAAGCCCGGCAAGCACCGGTTCGCGGTCGTCGCGATCGACCGCGCCGGGAACCGCGACCCCTCGCCGGCGAAGGCGGCCTTCAAGCGGGTCCGCAAGCGCTGATCCACGAATGAATAGGCTCGGGGGCCGATGGGGAGCCTGGAATCGTTCAACCCGGCGACCGGCGAGCTGATCGGCTCGGTCGAGACGACCGAGCCGGACGAGGTCGCGGCGGCCGTCGGCGCGGTCGCGCGGGTGCAGCCGTTCTGGGGCGAGCTCGGGCTCGCCGATCGCGGCCGCTATCTGCTGCGGACGGCGGAGATCCTCGCCGGCGATCTCGAGGAGGTGGCGCGGCTGCTGACCGCCGAGCAGGGCAAGCCGATCACCGAGGCGCACACGATGGAGGTCGTACCGACGATCGATGCGCTGCGCTGGATCGCCGCCGAGGGACCGGAGATCCTCGCCGAGCAGCAGGTGAAGATGGGGGGCGGGCTGTTCTTCGGCAAGAAGGCGAAGCTCGCCTTCGAGCCGCTCGGCGTCGTCGCCGTGATCGCGCCCTGGAACTACCCGTGGTCGATCCCGTTCGGCGAGATCGCGATCGCGCTGATGGCCGGCAACGGGGTCGTCCTCAAGCCGTCGGAGCTGACGCCCCTGCTCGGCGAGCGGATCCGTGTCGCCTTCGAGAAGGGCGGCGTGCCCGAGGGGCTGGTCAGCGTCGTCCAGGGCGACGGCGAGGTCGGCCGTGCCGTCGTCGAGTCGGACGTCGCCAAGGTCTTCTTCACCGGATCGGTCGCGACCGGCTACTCGGTCGGCGCCGCCTGCGCGGCGCGGATGAAGGGCGCCGTCCTCGAGCTCGGCGGCAAGGACCCGGCGATCGTCTGCACCGACCCCGACCTCGACAATGCGATCGACGGGATCGCCTGGGGCGGCTTCGCCAACGCCGGGCAGACCTGCTCGGGGATCGAGCGCGTCTACGTCGTCGCCGACGTCGCCGAGCGGTTCCTGGCCGGCCTCGGCGCCGCGGCCGAGCGGCTCTCCGTCGGCGATCCACAGAGCTGGGACACCGAGATCGGCCCGATGGTCTCGCCCGAGCAGGCCGCGATCGTCACCGACCTCGTCGACGATGCGATCGCTGCCGGCGCCGAGCGGATCTGCGGCGGCCCGGTCGAGGTCGCGGGATCGCCGGGCAGCCACATCGCCCCGACCGTGCTGACCGGCGTGACCCACGAGATGCGGATCATGCGAGAGGAGATCTTCGGCCCGGTCCTGCCGGTGGTCGTCGTCGAGGACGAGGAGGAGGCGTTGCGGCTCGCGAACGACTCGGATTTCGGCCTCGGGGCATCGATCTGGACCCGCGACCGCGCCAAGGGCGAGCGGATGGCGCGCCGGGTCCGGTCGGGGATGGTCTGGATCAACGACCACGCCTACACCCACGCCGCCGTCCAGTGCGCCTGGGGCGGCATCAAGGACTCCGGCCTCGGTCGCACCCACTCGAGCTTCGGCTTCTACGAGTGCGCCGAGGTCAAGACCGTGACCTGGAACCCGGCCCGCAGCCGCGACTTCTGGTGGCATCCCTACGACGAGACGCTCGGGACCGCGGTCCGGGCCAGCGCCGGGCTGCTCTATGGCGGCGCCGGCCCGAAGGTGAAGGTGCTGCGTGACGGCGGCGGATCGCTGCTCCGGACCGGAGCACGGACCGTCCGCGGGCGCTGAGTCAGCGCCGCGAGGCGCGCAGCGTCTCGAGCGCCAGGCGCTCGCCGGCGAACGCCGGGGCCGGGAACTCGTCGAGGCTGAACCAGGCCGCCTCCTCGGACTCGTCGGAGACGACGAGCTCGCCGGAGCCGACCGTGGCGCGATAGGCGACGTCGAAGATCGGCTCGGCATCCTCGCCGTCGCCATAGGCGGACGGGAAGATCCCGATCACGTCGCCGACCTCGATCTCGAGCCCGGTCTCCTCACGGACCTCACGGGCGATCGCCTCCGGGCCGCCCTCGCCGGCCTCGACGAAGCCGCCCGGCAGGTTCCACTGCCCCTGCAGCGGCTCGTTGCCGCGCCGCAGCGCCAGGAACCGCCCATCGTCGCCTTCGATCCACGCCTGCACGGTCGGCGAGGGATTCTCGTAGTGGACGAAGCCGCAGCGCGGACAGGCGGCACGGTCGGGATCGGGCCCGGATGAGGGCCGCGTCTCGAGCTCGGTCGCGCAGCGCGGGCAGTAGCGGAACTCCATCGTCTTCGGAACCTATCGGGATGGAGGTTCTGTCCGGCCCCTTCGAGCCCGATCTCGAGCCGGCGGGCGAAATCGAATGAGCGGGTGCGTTTCCCGCTCGTCGTTTCCGGGCATTAGGAGCAATGGCAAGCAACCAACGGGAGGGAGCCCCGAATGATCATCGGCGGAATCATCGCCATCTGCATCGTCCTCGCGATCCTCGCGTTCCTCGTGCCGCGTCTCTCGCGCGGCCCGCAGCACGGCGTCGACCGGACCCTCGGCGTTGGCCAGAGCGCCGGCGCGAAGGCACCGGGCCCGCTCGGTCGCCTGTTCCAGAAGCCTTTCTCGTCCTCGCGGAAGGCCACGAACAAGAGCGCCGCCAAGGGTCGCGAGGGCCGCTCGAAGATGCCGTTCTGAGCGCCGGGAGGATCGTGCCCGCCGGGACGGCCCGGCGGCGGCGGGTTGCGCTCCCGCTCTAGATGATCGGTTTGGAATCGGTCATCTAGCCTTCCGGGCCGTGTCCGATCCGGCCCCCGCAGCGCCTGCCGGTCCCGCGCTGCGCGCCGCCGGCCTCAGTCACTCCTACGGCGATCTGCCGGTCCTGCGCAGCATCGACCTCGAGCTGCCGGCAGGCGGAACGCTGGCCGTGCTCGGGCCGAACGGTGCCGGCAAGTCGACGCTGCTGCGGGT
>DATMCB010000111.1:0-7344 GCA_035558835.1 Solirubrobacterales bacterium | reverse complement strand
GGGCGCCGGAATGATCGGCAGCGTCGAACAACAAGGGAGAGCAGCAGATGTCGAGCAAGATCGTCGTAGGGATTGACGGCTCACCGGGATCCGACCGGGCACTCGAGGCGGCCATCGACGTCGCCAAGCGCTACGACGCCTCGATGGTCCTCTGCCACGTCGTCGAGCGGATCGCCGCAAAGGGCGACATGGCGCCCCTTCACGCCGACGAGCCCGAGGTCAAGGCAGCGGTCGAGAAGCAGGCGGCCGACCTTCGCGATCAGGGCATCGACACCGAGGTCCGCTCCGAGTCGGTCGTCCTCGGCGGCCCCGCGCGCTCGCTGGCCGACGTCGCCGGGGAGACCGGCGCCGATCTGATCGTCGTCGGCACCCGCGGCCATTCCGCGCTCGCCGGCGTGATCCTCGGCAGCGTCACCCAGAAGCTCCTCCACCTCGCCACCTGCCCGGTGCTCTGCGTCCCGTCACCGCGCGACAACTGAGACGAATGGGCTGATCAGATCGTCGCCGGGCGGGTGCCGCCGGTGCCCTTGGGGCGGACGACGGACTCGAACTCGTCCGAGGTGAAGCCGCCGACCGTCTCGCCCTCGAGCGCGTAGCGGTAGAGGGCGACGCCGAAGATCCCCGAGAGCGCCGACTGGATGAGGAGCGCGATCGCGAGGACGATCACCCCGAGCCCGACCAGGATCGCGCCGCCGACGCCGGTCGAGGCCCAGAGCAGGATCCCGCCGACGATCAGGATCCCGGCCGGGATCAGCCCGATCAGGAAGACGAAGCCGCCGATCGCGACGTTGCCGGTGATCTGCTCGCCCCAGCGCTGCCGGAACAGCGAGGCTGAGCGCTTCAGCGTCTCGAACGGGCCGGTGCCCTCGAGGGCGATGACCGGGACGGCGAGGAACGTGATCAGCGACCAGCCGAGCTGCAGGAACCGGCCGAAGATCGCGCCGGCGATCCCGCCCTTGTCCTCGAGGAAGCCGATGATCGTCGCGATCACGGTCGAGACGAGCGCCCAGCCGGCGATCTTGCCGAACCGGCTCCGCGCCACCGCGGTCCCGTCGCTGAACCGTGCATCGCGGCCGTGGAAGATCATGTCGGCGCAGGCCGCGAGCCCGACGCTGAAGTAGGTGCCGATCAGGGCGAGCAGGTAGAGGCCGATGACGACGAGCGGCGCCCCGGCGGCCAGCTTGCCGTCGTCGATCAGGTAGAGGCCGGGACCGACCACGATGATCGCCATCAGCGTCGTCGCGATGCCGCCGTAGAGCGGGAACGCGAGGAGCTGCCGGTTTCCGGTCAGGACTCCCCAGCTCTTCTTGGTCAGCCCCCAGCCGCGCTTGATCCGACTCATGCGGCAGCGAGCCTAGACAGTCCCCCGGCCGTATCTTGATCGCGATGGCGGTAGCGATCGCATCGAACCTCGGCATCCACGTCGGCGGCAACCCGCTGTTCGCCGACGTCTCGTTCAAGCTCGAGCGGCGCGAGCGGATGACCCTGTCGGGCCGAAACGGCGCCGGCAAGTCGACCCTGCTGCGGATCCTCGCGGGCGAGCTGACTCCGGACTCGGGTGGGCTCTCGCTCGAGAAAGGCGCCCGGGTGGCGCTCCACGACCAGCGCCCGCCGCGGGACTCCGAGATGACCCTCGGCGACTACGTCTTCTCCGGCCGCGCCGAAGTGATCGCGCTCGAGGAGCGCCTCGCCGGCCTCGAGCGGGCGATGTCCGGCGGCGACCACTCCGAGGAGACGATGGGCGCGTACGCCGACGCCCAGGCCCGCCTCGACCTCGCCGGCGGCTACCGCTGGCGCGATCAGGTGCTCGCCGTGCTCGCCGGCCTCGGGTTCCGCGACGAGCACGCCGAGCGGCGGCTCGTCACATTCTCGGGCGGCGAGCTGACCCGGGCGTCGCTGGCGCGTGCGCTCGCCACCCGCCCCGAGCTCCTGCTCCTCGACGAGCCGACCAACCACCTCGACATCCCCGCGCTCGAGTGGCTCGAGGGTTATCTGACCGATCTCGACGCCGCCGTCGTCCTCGTCGCCCACGACCGCTGGTTCCTCGAGGCGGTCGGGACCTCGGTGCTCGAGCTCGAGGCAGGCCGCGGTCGCTACTTCTCCGGCCCGTGGCACGCCTGGCGGACCGAGCAGGCGGCACGCGAGATCGCGCTCGGCAAGGCGATCGAGCGCCAGCAGGCCGAGATCGCGCGAATGGAGCGGTTCGTCGAGCGCTTCCGCTACAAGGCGACGAAGGCGCGGCAGGCGCAATCGCGGCTCAAGCAGATCGAGCGGATCAAGGCGGATGCGGTCGCACACGACCCGACGGCCGGTCGGACGCTGCGCTTCTCGTTCCCGCCGCCGGCCCGGGCCGGGAAGTTCGTGCTGAAGATGGAGAACGCGCGGATCGAGGTCCCGGGGCGCACCCTGATCGAGAGCGGAACGCTGCGGGTCGAGCGCGGCGAGCACATCGTCGTCGTCGGCCCGAACGGGGCCGGCAAGACGACGCTGATCGAGACCCTGGCAGGACGCCGGGAGCCGGCTGCCGGCAAGCTCGCGGTCGGCCACAACGTCGCGATCGGTTACCTGTCCCAGCATGCCGACACGGCGGCGGGAGAGGGGACGGTCCTCGAGGCGCTCCAGCGCGGCACCGGCTTGAGCGGTCAGAAGGCACGCGACCTCCTCGGCGGCTTCCTGTTCTCGGGCCGCGACGTCGACAAGCGGCTCGCCGACATCTCCGGCGGCGAGCAGCGGCGGCTCTCGCTGGCGATCCTCGTCGCCTCGGGCGCCAACGTCCTCGTCCTCGACGAGCCGACCAACCACCTCGACATCGAGAGCCGCGAGGCGCTCGAGGACGCGCTGCTCGAGTTCGAAGGAGCGGTGATCCTCGTCTCCCACGACCGCGCCCTGCTCGAGGCGGTGGGGACGCGGACGGTGGTCTGCGAGGACGGCGAGCTGCGCAGCCACATGAGCGGCTGGGCGGAGTACCAGCGCGATCGCGACGAGCGCGAGGCGCGCGAGCGCGAGCGGGTGCAGGCCGCCGCGCGCCCGGATCGGCCCGCCGCCGGCGACGGGCGCACGCGGTCCGCCGGCCCCTCCAAGAACGCCCTCCGCAGGGTCGCGACGATCGAACGCGAGATCGAGCGGGCGGAGGCGGAGCTGCGCGCCGTCGAGGACGAGCTCGCGGATCCCGCCGCCTGGGCGAGCCCGGGGCGCTCGCAGCGCGCGACCGAACGCCACGAGGCCGCCAGCAGGGCCGTCCAGGACCTCTACGAGCGGCTCGAGGAGGCGGAGGGTGCGCTCAGCCCGAGCGGACCTGGATGACCTGCGCGCCGCTCCCTGACGCTACTTCGGCGGCAGGCGCTTCTCGAAGAAGCTGAGCGCGTCGTCTTCGGCCGCGGCGACGATCGCGCCGTGATTGACGCCCGGATAGGTCTTGTAGGCGACCTTGTCGCCGAGCTTGTCGAGCTCGCCGTTGAGCATGTCGGTGAAGGTCGGGAAGACCGTCGTGTCGGCGCTGCCCTGGGCGAGCAGCACCGGGGGGCCGATCCTGACCGCCGGGTTCATGTCGTCGAGGACGCCGTAGAGCGGGTCCAGATCGGCGCTGCCGCGGAGCAGGTCGGCGGGCGCGAGGCCGCCGAAGCTGTCGCTCTCGGCGAGCTGCGGAAGGCAGAGCTGCTCGGTCTGCGGGTATAGCGCTCGCGCCTCGGCGGTGAAGAACTTGGCGGGCTTGACGTTCTCGTCGCTGGTCGTCGAGGCCCCCTTGAAGATCAGTGCGGCCAGTGCCGAGAGCCCGCTCGGGCTGGTCAGCGAGGGGAGGAACTTCGCCTGCTCCTTGAGATGCGAGGCGGGCGCGTAGGCGACGGTGCCGCGCAGCTTCAGCTTCGGCGCCCACTCGTCGGCGAGGCTCGCCGCGAACAGCGACGACTGTCCGCCCTGGGAGTGGCCGGCAATCAGGTACCGCTTGCCGAGCGTGGGGACGAGCTGGCGGGCGGCCGAGACGATGTCGACGACGCTGCGGCCCTCGGCCTCGCCGATCAGGTACGGATGCGGGCCGGGAGTGCCGAGGCCCTGATAGTCGGTGGCGACGACCGCGTAGCCCGCCCCGATCCAGTCCTCGAGCTGGGGATGGACGTAGGCGACGTAGGGGGCAACGACGCTGTTCGGCCGGATCCGGGTCGGCGCGCAGGCGTCGGCGGCGCCGGTCGTCCCGTGCGCCCAGCTGATCACCGGCCAGCCGCCCTTCGGCGGCTTGCCCTTCGGGACGCTGACCGAGCCCGAGACGACGACGCGATCGCCATCCGGATCCCGCGACGTGTAGAGGATCGTCTTGTTGATCCGGGCGCCGGCGATCGGCGTCAGCTTCGTCGCGTCGCGCTGCCAGATCAGCTTGCCGTGCCCCTTCGGGGTCTGCTTCGGCCCCTTGTAGAAGGCGCCGCCCTCGGGCCCCTTCCTGGCGGCGGCATCCGCCGACTCGGCCGAGGCGACGAGCGCAGCCGCGGCCAGCGCGAGGATCGCGGCAATGATCAGCGCGCGGGGTCGGGTCAGGTCGATGGGCAGGGCGTGCAAGCGGAGCTCTCCGTGAGTGGTGGGTGAGGGATCGACAACTCTAGTGTCAGGCTTTAGTCGGGGGTGCACCCCGTCGGCGCGCCGGATCGGATCCCGGCGGCGGCGGACGCCTATGATCGCCGCGATGACGGACTCGCCCGCGAAGACCTGGATCCTGACCGGTTCGGTGGAGAACCTCCGGATCAACGTCGAGCGCGGCTTCGACGTGATCGGGCTCAAGGAGCGCCGGATCCGCCAGGCCGAGCAGTTCGAGCCGGGCGACCTCGTCGTCTTCTACGTCACCGGCGTGCAGGCTTTCGGCGCCATCGCCCGGGTCCTGTCGCCGATGTTCGAGGACCGCGAGCCGATCTGGCCGCAGGGCAAGAAGAAGGCGCCCGAGGACTATCCGTGGCGGGTCGAGGCAGAGCCCGTCCTCGTCCTCGCCGAGGAGGACTTCGTCCCGGCCGAGTCGTTGCTCGGCGAGCTCGAGCACCTCGGCAAGTGGCCCGCCGAGCACTGGCACCTCGCGTTCCAGGGGCAGCTCCGGACGATCTCCCCCGGCGACGCCGCGCTGCTCGAGGAGCGGATGCGCGGCGCCGTCGGCTCGGCCGCCTGACGCCGCCTCCAGATCGGTTGGCTAGTCGGCGCCGGTCGCCAGCCAGGAGCCGCCGAGGATCAGCGGTAGGCCGATCAGGGTCCCGACGCCGGGCGACTCGCTGAGCACGGCGATTCCGGCGATCAGCGCGACGACCGGTGCCACGTAGGTGATGACCAGCGCCCGCGACGCGCCGACGTCGATCACGAGCGCGCCGAAGAGGACGAAGGCGGCGGCGGTGCAGAAGATCCCGAGGACGAGGATCGAGGCGACCGCCTCGGTCTGGAGGGCGGCATCCGGAGCGGTCAGAGCCGCGAGCGGCGCGAGCAGGACCGCGGCGACGGCGAGGGCGCCGGCCATCACCACCCGCGGCTCGAGGGTGGAGAGCTTCGACTGCAGCGTCATCGGCCCGAGCGCGTAGCCGATCGCCGCGATCAGGATCGCGATCGTGCCGATCACCTCGTCGCGGTCGCCGGCGATGTCGACACCGACGAGCGCGACGACGCCCGCGAAGCCGGCGATCAGGCCGGCGAGCCGTCGCCCCGCGACCCGCTCGGTGTGGTCGAACGCGTAGGCGAGCACCGCGACGATCAGCGGCGTCGCCGCGATCAGGATCGCGGCGACGGACGAGCTGACGCGCTCCTCTCCGAACGCGATCAGCGGGAAGGGGATCGAGATCTCGACGATCGCGTAGACGAGCAGCCAGCGCCAGTGGGGACGGAGCGTGCCGAGCAGTCCGGACCGCCAGACGAACGGCAGCAGGACGAGGGCGCCGAGCAGGACCCGCGACCAGGCGAGGAAGCCGGGTGAGACGCCGTGGTCGACGGCGATGCTGATGAACAGGTAGGGGATGCCCCAGAGCACCGAGACGACCGCGAAGGACGTCCATGCGCGGGCGCTCAAGGAACGGTCGGGCCGGTTTGGGGGCGGAGCTCGGGGAGCGTGCTCCGCAGCAGCAGGTAGGAGAGCCAGACGCCGAGCGCGAAGAGCGGGATCCCCGTCACGACCCGGGCGACCGCGAGCGGCCCGACCAGGCCCGACAGGTACAGCGGGAGCTGGATCGACAGGCGGAAGCAGAACAGGCCGACCCAGATCCAGCTCGCCTTCGTATAGGCGAGCCGCCGCTCCGGGTCGCGGTACCAGGCGCGTCCCTCGCCGGTGACCGTCGAGACGATCAGGCCGAGCAGCGGCCGCCGGACCAGGATCGAGATCAGATAGGCGGTCGCCGAGCCGGCGTTGATGAGGATTCCGGGCAGGAAGAAGTCCTCGGCCTTGCCGGTCCGCGAGGCGACGAGTGCCCCGAATGCGACCCCGAGCACCCCCGACAGCGCGAACTGGGTCGTCTGCCGGCGCAGCAGCCTCGCCATCGCGAGGACGGCGCTGATCGCCACCGCGACGATCCCGCCGACGACGATGTCGCGCCCGGTGGCCGTCCAGACGATCGTGAAGGCGATGAACGGCAGGGTCGCCTCGGCGATGCCGAGCCAGCCGCCGACCGCAGACAGGAGCGACGGTGGACCGGCCGCATCCCGGTCGGTCGCGCTGCCGATCCATCCACCTCGCCGCTCCATTGGGCGCTGACGCTAGCGTCCCGGCGATGCCGCCGGGATCCACCGAGCGCGAGGACCGGCTCGCGCGCACCATCCTCGTGGTCGCGATGGCGCTCTCGGCCGCGACGCTGCTCGTCGGCGGCCGCCATCTGACGTTCTGGTCCGACGAGCTGACCTGGCTCGTGTTCACGGACGACTTCACGCCCGCGCATCTGCTGACGCCGCACAACAGCCACCTGATCGCGACGACGAGGCTGATCTACGAGGCGCTGCCGCGGATCTTCGGCACCGACTACCTGCCGTTCCGGATCATCGGGATCGTCTGCCTGCAGGCGAACGCGGTCCTGCTCTTCCACCTCGTGCGGCGCCGCCTCGGCGCAGCGATCGCGCTGGTGCCCGCGGTCGTCCTGCTGTTCTTCGGGTCGGCGCAGGAGGTTGCCGTCTCACCGCTCGGGATCCCCTTCCTGCTCTCGATCGCGCTCGGCCTCGGGGCGTTCGCCGCCGTCGAGCGACGCACGCTGGCCGGCGACGCCGGGGCGATGCTCTAGCTCGTCCTGGCGATCCTCTCGCACACTTTCGGGGCGATCGTCGCGATCGGCGTCGCCGTCTATTACGCCCTCGAGCGGGGCCGCCGCCGCGAGCTCTGGGTGCCCCTCGTGCCGCTGGCGCTCT
>DATMCB010000110.1:0-6877 GCA_035558835.1 Solirubrobacterales bacterium | reverse complement strand
GGCGTCACGTCGGCGTTGAAGCGCGCCCTGAGCTCGACCCGCTCGGGCTCCGAGATCGGGATCACGGCGAGCTGCATCAGCACGTTGTTCGGGATCATCGTCCGGTCCCCGCCGGTCACGAGGGTCGTGTAGAAGAGGCCGAGCGAGCTGACGATCCCTTCGATCTCGCCCGCCATCGAGCCGCCGCGCAGCTTCACCCGGTCGCCGACCACGAACGGCCGCGTCGTCAGCAACACGAGCCCTGCGAACACGTGCGCGAGCGTCTGCTGGGCGGCGAGGCCGAGCACGACTGCGGTGAAGGCACCGCCGACGGCCAGCGTCTCCGGCTTGACGCCGGCGATCCGCAGCGCGGCGATCACGACGATGAAGATCGTCCCGAGCCGGATCAGGAAGCCGACGGTTCCGGCCGTGCCGGGCTCGAGGCGCCGGAACAGCGCCGGCTGGAAGCTCTGCGAGAGCGTCCGCGCGAGCAGCCAGCCGAGCAGCGCGATGATCGCCGCGGTGATGTAGCGGAGCTCCTTGCCGGCGTCGGGCAGCAGGTTGTCCCGCTGCGTGAAGACGATGAAGACGCCGACGATCAGGATCAGGAGGACGATCGCCTCGCGGCGCGCCTTGCGGGCGTCGCCACGGCTGATCTCGGCGCCGAGCCCGACCTCGCGCCAGACCTCGGTCCGGGACTCGAAGGCGCGCATGCCGGAGCCGCGCCGGTCCCTTGCCTTTCCATAGATCCGTCTCATCGGTCCATTGTTGCGACCGCCCGGAACCGGCGCATCCCGCCCTGAGACCGGGCGGGAGAAGGCCCGATCACGCCGCCCGAACCGTCAGATCGGGGAAAACCACCGAGGCGGTCCGGTGCGGGAACCGGATTCCGGGCTCCGCCGCAGCGTCCTAGGCTTGTCGCGGAGGGATCATTGGGCGAGCAGCTGACAGCACTCGACGCGACCTTCCTCGAGCTCGAGGAGGCCGATCTGTCGGCGCACATGCACATCGGCGCGGTGATGATCTTCGCGCCGGACGGAGCGCCGAGCATCAGCGCAGTCGTCGCCGAGCTCGCTCACCGGCTCGACGCGCTGCCGCGCTACCGCCAGCACCTCTCGCAGCCGCGGACCGGCGGCCTGAGCTGGCCGAGCTGGGAGAACGGATCCGTGTTCGAGATCCGCGATCACGTCCACCGGGCGCGGCTGCCGGCGCCGGGCGGCCGGCGGGAGCTGCTCGACTGGGCCGGCCGCTACTTCGGCGAGCGCCTCGACCGCTCACGGCCGCTCTGGGAGCTGGTCGTCGTCGAGGGGCTCGAGGGCGGCCGCTGGGCGCTCGCCAGCAAGACCCACCACTGCATGGTCGACGGCGTCGGCTCGGTCGACGCGAGCACCCTGCTGTTCGACACCGAGCCGGGCGGCGGGCCGCCGGCCGAGCCGGAGCAGCACGCCTCGGCGATCCCGCCGCCGGAGATCCCTGCCGGCCGCTCGTCGCTCGACGTCGTCACCGGCGGCCTGGCGGGGATGGCGCGCCTGCCGATCGATGCGGGGCGCGCCGGCCTCGGCATGGTCGGCGCCGGCATCGACATCGCCCGCCATCCGCGCCGCGGCATCGACGCGCTACGACGTTCGCGGCGGATGGCGGAGCTGCTCGTCCAGGACGAGATCAACGCGGCCCCGCGGAGCAGCATCAACGTGCCGATCGGCGGCCACCGGCGTCTCGCCGTCGTCACGCTGCCGATCGACGAGCTGAAGGCGATCAAGAACGGGCTCGGCGGCAAGCTCAACGACGTCGTCCTCGCCGCCTCCGCGGGCGGCCTGCGGGCGCTGCTCCTGGCCCGCGGCGAGACGCCTCCCGACGCCGGCCTGCGGGCGATGGTCCCGGTCGACATCCGCAGCGACAGCGAACGGCTCGCGCTCGGCAACAAGATCAGCTCGCTGTTCGTCGAGCTGCCGGTGGCCGAGCCCGACCCGCTGCGCCGCTACCGGCTGCAGACCTCCGCGAGCGCATCCCACAAGGGCAGCGGCCAGGCGGTCGGCTCGCGAGCGCTGATCGACTTCACCGCCCATGCGCCGCCGGTGCTCCACAGCTTCCTGGCGCGCTCGATGTACGCGACGCGGCTCTTCAACCTGACGATCACCAACGTGCCCGGGCCGCCGCGACCGCTCTACGCATTCGGCTCGCAGGCCGAGGAGGTCTGGCCGATCGTCCCGCTCGCCGCCGAGCATGCCGTCGGGATCGCGATCCTCAGCTACGCCGGCAGGGTCTGCTTCTGCGTGAACGTCGATGCGGACACCGTTCCCGACCTCGAGGTCCTGCGGGCCGGGATCGAGGACTCGATCGCCGAGCTCGCCGATCTGGCAGCGGCGGAATCGGCTCGCTGAAGCCGGTTTCGGGCTTACTTACGATCTAAGTCTTTCACTGTCAGATTTCTTGACTCGGCGCCAGCAGGCGCCTAGAATGGCCCGATGCAGTCAGACCGCTTCACCACGATGGGCCGCGATGCCGTCGCCGCCGCGATGCGCATCGCCTCGCAGCGCCGCAACACCGAGGCCGCGCCCGCCCATCTGCTCCTCGCAATCCTCCAGCAGGACGACGGTTTCGCGCCGCCGATCCTGAGGAAGATCGGCGCCGACGTCGTCTCGATCGAGAACGCGGCCTCGGCGCGGATCGACGAGCTGCCGACGGTCTCCGGGGGCGACGCTCCCGACGTCCGCCCCTCCCAGGGCCTCGTCAAGGTCCTGCAGCGCGCCGAGCGCGAGATGGAGGCGCTCGGCGACGAGTTCATCGCCACCAACCACTTCCTGCTGGCGCTCGCCGAGAAGTCCTCCGGGGTCAGCGACCTGCTCCCCGACCGCGACGAGATCGCGACGGCCTCCGCCGAGGTCTACTCGCAGCGGATCACCTCCCCCGACCCCGAGTCGACGCTCGAGTCGCTCGAGAAGTTCGGCCAGGACCTGACCGCCGACGCCGAGGCCGGCAAGCTCGATCCGGTGATCGGCCGCGACGAGGAGATCCGCCGGGTCATCCAGGTGCTCTCGCGGCGGACGAAGAACAACCCGGTCCTGATCGGCGACCCGGGCGTCGGCAAGACCGCGATCGCCGAGGGACTCGCGCAGCGGATCGTCTCCGGCGACGTGCCCGACTCGCTCAAGGACCGGCGCCTGATCGCGCTCGACGTCGGCGCGCTGCTCGCCGGCGCGAAGTTCCGCGGCGAGTTCGAGGAGCGCCTCAAGGCCGTTCTCAAGGAGGTCCAGGACGCCGAGGGCCGGATCGTCCTGTTCATCGACGAGCTCCACACGATCGTCGGCGCCGGCGCCGCCGAGGGCGCAGTCGATGCCGCCAACCTGCTGAAGCCGATGCTGGCCCGCGGCGAGCTGCGGACGATCGGCGCGACGACGCTCGACGAGTACCGCAAGCACATCGAGAAGGACGCCGCGCTGGAGCGCCGCTTCCAGCCCGTCTACGTCGGCGAGCCCGACCTCACCGACACGATCGCGATCCTGCGCGGCCTCAAGGAGCGCTATGAGAACCACCACGGCGTCGACATCACCGACCCGGCGATCGTCGCCGCCGCGACGCTGTCCGACCGCTACATCGCCGACCGATTCCTGCCCGACAAGGCGATCGACCTGATCGACGAGGCTGCCTCACGGCTGAAGATGGAGATCGAGTCCTCGCCGGTCGAGATCGACGAGATCGATCGCCGCATCACCCAGCTCGAGATCGAGCGGCAGGCGCTCCAGAACGAGAGCGACGACGCCTCGAAGGCGCGTCTCGAGACGCTCGAGGAGGAGCTCGCCAACCTGAAGGAGTCGGCGGCCGAGATGAAGGCCCGCTGGCAGACCGAGAAGGGCGCGATCGAGTCGATCAACGAGGCGCGCGCCGAGCTCGAGGAGGCGAACCGCGAAGTCGAGCGGGCCGAGCGCAACGCCGATCTCGAGGTGGCGGCCGAGCTCAAGTACGGCCGCATTCCCGAGCTCGAGCGGCGGATGGCCGACGAGGAGGCGAAGCTGGCCGAGCTGCAGTCGGAGGGCGGCTCGATGCTCGTCGACAAGGTGACCGAGCAGGACATCGCCGAGGTCGTCGGCAAGTGGACCGGGATCCCGGTCAGCCGGTTGATGGAGGGCGAGGTCGAGAAACTGATCCACATGGAGGAGCGACTCCACGAGCGCGTGATCGGCCAGGACGAGGCGGTCGTCGCGGTCGCGAACGCGCTGCGGCGCTCGCGGGCCGGGCTCTCCGACCCGAACCGCCCGATCGGCAGCTTCCTGTTCCTCGGGCCGACCGGCGTCGGCAAGACCGAGCTCGCGCGGGCGCTTGCCGAGTTCATGTTCGACTCCGAGGGAGCGATCACGCGGATCGACATGTCCGAGTACATGGAGAAGCACGCGGTCAGCCGCCTGATCGGCGCGCCGCCCGGCTACGTCGGCTACGACGAGGGCGGCCAGCTGACCGAGGCGGTGCGCCGCCGGCCCTACGCGGTGATCCTCCTCGACGAGATCGAGAAGGCCCACCCCGACGTCTTCAACGTGCTGCTGCAGATCATGGACGACGGTCGCCTCACCGACGGCAAGGGCCGCACCGTCGACTTCACCAACACGGTCCTGATCATGACCTCGAACGTCGGCTCGCAGGAGATCGCCGGCGAGCGGATCGACGAGAACATCCGCGAGAAGATCAACGACGTCCTCACCGCTACGTTCAAGCCGGAGTTCCTGAACCGGATCGACGAGACGGTGATCTTCCACCGGCTCAGCCGCGAGGACATCACCCGGATCGTCGACGTCCAGGTCGCGATGCTGACCGAGCGCGTCCGCGAGCGCGGCATCGAGATCGAGCTGACCGACGACGCCCGGACGCTGCTCGGCAACCTCGGCTACGACCCTACCTACGGCGCCCGGCCGCTCAAGCGCGTGATCCAGAGCCACCTCGTCGACCGGCTCGCGCTGAAGCTGCTCGAGGGCGAGTTCGCCGAGGGCGACACGGTCCGGGTCGAAGCCCGCGACGGCGACCTGGTGTTCGAGAAGGCCGGCGCGCCGGTCGCCGCCTGAGCCGGGGATCCGAGCTCAGCGCAGCTTTCGGGTCAGCGCCGCGACGGCGCGGGCGTGGCGGCGGACCTCGCGACCGTGGAGGTCGCGGCCGGGCAGCTCGACGACGAAGGCACCGGTGCCGGTCCGGTGGTGCTGCCAGCTGATCGCGCTGCCGGGCGTGTAGTGGTCGCAGTCGCGCTCCGCCGGCAGCCCTGAGAGCCGCGCATAGGTCCTCGCGATCCGGCCGGTCCGGTTGCAGGGCGCCAGCGTCACGCCCCACGGCTGGTGGTACCAGATCGCGAGATCGAAGCGGACGCGCTTCGACAGCCGGGCGATCGCGCGCGACTCGGGCTCGGAGAACGGGCGCGGGCCGGACTCGTAGCCGCCGTCGAGGTGCGGGTCGAAGCGGAAGGAGAAGTTGCGGTTGAGGTCGACGCCGTGGGCGTTCTTGCGTGTGTGGTGGGCGATGCCGTCCGGGTTGACCGACAACACCGTCCACAGGTCGGCGCCCTCGAAGCCATCGGGATGGGCGCGGCGGAGGGCGCGGACGATCCGGTGGCCCTGACGCTCGTCGCCGTGGATCGAGCCGACGACGAGGACGTCGAAGCCGGAGGCCGGATCACCGGCGCGGCGGACGACGAGCGGCCGATCGCGGACGGAGTGGCCGAAGACCTGGCGCTGCGCGGCCCCCTCGAAGCGGGCGCCGGCGGGGCCGGCCGACAGCGCCGCAGTGACCGCGAGCGCGAGCAGAGCAGCGAGCGCCGCCGCTACGGAAAGAAGACGACGCCCGCTCACGCCCGGGCGATGCCGGCCTCGGCGACCCCCTGCTCGAACCGCTCGAGGCCGAAGGCGGCCGCCGGGCCGAGGGCGCCGCTGCCGGTGATCTCGCCGTCGCGGGCGGCGATCGCCGCCCAGGCGAGGAAGTTCCCGGTGAAGGTGTAGCCGTCGACGCCGCTGAGGTGGACCTCGGCGAGGCGGTCGCCGTCGCCGCTGTAGGCACGGGCGAGAACGTAGGAGCCGCCGGCGGATCGCTCGGCCTCGCCCGGCCCACCGGTCGATCCGCTCACCAGACGCCGGGCGATCGCGGTCAGCCCGCTCTTCAGGGCCGGGACCTTCCCGATAGCGGCGAGCCCGATCGACCCGACCTGCATCGGCCGCGACAGCTTCCCGAACCAGCCGAGATAGACCTCGACGTCGGTGAGCCCGGGGCTGAGTGGCGGCAGCGCGAAGTGCTCGGAGGAGCCGACGGAGACGGCCTCGCGCTCGCGACCGCGGACCTCGAAGCCGGCGACGTGGCGACCCGGCGGCTCGGTGACGATCCGGCCGTCGCGGAACGCGAAGCCCGGCTCGAGCATCACGCCGACGGTGGATGCCCGGGTGCCGCCACTCATCCCGCCCATACCGCTGCCGGTGAGGAAGTAGCCGATCTCGACCCGGCGGGCGTCCGCCCCCGCCTCCTCGAGGGCGAGGGCCCCGGCGAGGTTGCCGGGTACCCAGTCGTAGCCGAGCGCGGTCAGCAGTGCGGCGCCCGACGCGACGCCGAGCGGCCCCCACTCCTCGAAGACACGGCGGATGAAGGGTGGTTCGCCGGT
Source organism: Solirubrobacterales bacterium (assembly GCA_035558835.1). Taxonomy (GTDB): domain Bacteria; phylum Actinomycetota; class Thermoleophilia; order Solirubrobacterales; family 70-9; genus RHKX01. Next base: position 276 of record DATMCB010000110.1, on the reverse strand, counting down.
CGAGTCGATGTAGGCGCAGCCGGCATCGATCGCCGCCTCGATCGCGGGCGCCCCCCAACGGACGAACGGCCCGACGGTGCTGACGATGACGTCGCCGGGTTCGAGCAGCGCCCGGACCGAGGGTGGGTCGGCGACGTCGGCGACGGCGGTCTCGAGCCCACCCCCGAGCTCCTCGGCGAGGACGGCGAGGGTCCTCGGGTTGCGGGCGGCGAGGAGCGGCTTGGCGCCGGCCTCGCGGAGCGCGGCCGCGGTCAGCCTCCCGGTGTAGCCGGTGGC
>DATMCB010000109.1:0-7391 GCA_035558835.1 Solirubrobacterales bacterium | reverse complement strand
CGCGCTCGACGCAGCGCGGCACCCTGCGCGGCATGCACTTCCAGACCGAGCCCGGCCAGGGCAAGCTCGTCCGCTGCCCGCGCGGGGCGATCTTCGACGTGGCCGTCGACCTCCGCCGCGGATCGCCCACCTACGGTCGCTGGGAGGGCCACGTCCTCGACGACGACCGCCACCGCCAGCTCTGGGTCCCGGTCGGCTTCGCCCATGGCTTCCAGGTCCTCAGCGAGGTCGCCGACGTCGCCTACAAGCTGACCTCCCTCTACGACCCCGCCACCGAGTCCGAGATCGCGTGGGACGACCCCGACGTTGGGATCGAGTGGCCGGTCCCCGACCCGCTCCTCTCCGGGCGCGACAAGCAGGCGCCCCGGCTCGCCGACGTCGCCGACTCGCTCCCGTTCACGTACTAGATGGCCGATCCCGAACCCCCACGCACCCGGATGATCCGCTCGGCGCCGCGCAGCTCGTCGTCCTCGTCGGCTCACGGCCTTCCAGGCCGCTTCGCCTCCTGCGTCCTCGATCTGCTTGGCCGAGCGAATCCCCGGGCACGCGCGGATTCGGAATCGATCATCTAGCGCCGGCGAGAGCGATCGCCGCGGCGAGCTGGGCGACGAGCCGCCGCGGCTCCTCGAGCTGGTCGTAGGAGATCCGCAGGACCTTGATACCCCGCGCGGTCAGTTCGGCGTCACGCCGGCGGTCGCGGTTGAGCCGGGCCCGCGTCGAGTGCCAGCGGTAGCCGTCCATCTCGACGTTGAGCCGGAGCTCCGGCCAGAAGAAGTCGAGCTCGTGGCCGTGCACCCCGACGTTCCGCCGAGGCTTCGGGAGGCCGGCGTCCCGAATCAGAGCGCGGAGCGCTTTCTCTGCCGCTTGGCGGCTGAAGTCCCCGCCGCTTGCAGCGAGGATCCGGCGCATCACCCGCGCGCCCGGCCTGGACCCGAGGACGGCTAGCAGCGCCGCCATCTCCTCCTCCGAGCTGAGGCGCCGAAGGAGGGCCTCGTTCCAGGCCTCCTCGGCCGCATCGGGCTCGGTGGCCGCCAGATCAAGGACGGTCAACGAGGGTGAGGTCACGGGAAGGCCGTGGCGCTGACGCTGGTCCTGGAGGCGAAGCCGGCCGACCCGGTGAACGAGGATCCCGGTTCGCGTGCGGACATTGCGTCCGGCCACCGTGATGTCGACCGGCCGATCGACCCACTCGAGCAGTTGCCAAAGGACGGCCGCGGAGCGGTGGGAGACGACGGCAGCGGCTCCGCAGGCTAGGACCGCCGCTGCGAGGCGGCCGCGGATCGACAGCACCGGGCTGCCCACGGCGTAGACGCCGCGGTGAATCGCCGTGAGCCAGCCCGCCCGAACACTGGTCTTGACCTGGGCAGGGGTCCACCCGGCGGCGTGGAGCTGCTTGGAGGAGACAACGCCATGCTGGCGAGCCGCGAGAGCGGTCACTCGGGAGATCGCCGGCGGGCCCACGCTTCCTGAGACCCCGCAGAGCCCGTCGCCGCCCCATTCGTGACAATCGCGCGCCGCCCGCCGCCGAGATCCACGAACGGGCCGCAATGGAGCCCATTCGTGACGTTCGGCGTTTCCGGGCCGGCGATTGCCACGAACGGCACAGCGATGGCAACGAGGGATCGCCCGGCCGTCCCTTCCAGCGAGATTTCGGCGCTCGACGCCGCTCAGCGGCAGATGCCGACGCGGTCGTGGAGGGTGAGGATGCGGCCGTCGAGGAGCTCGGCGTCGGCCTCGATCAGCGGCTTCCGCCCGGAGCGCAGCAGGCGCGAGTTGAGCTTGCGGTTGAACGGCGACCTGCGGACGGTGCCGGAGGGCTCGCCGGCGACCCGGAAGGACACGCGGACGATCCGTGAGCCGGGGCCGGCGCCGTCGGGGCGGCGGACCTTGGCGACGAAGGCGCCGGCAGTTCGGCAGCGCCGGCCGTCCTTGCGGACCGGGGCCGGCAGCTTCATGGTCAGCGCCGGCTTCTTGCGGCAGCTCCGGCCCGCGCAGGTGCGGAGCTTCTCGAGCCGGGCCGCCAGCGCCTGCTGGACCTCGTCGTAGGCGGGGTCGGCGCGGAGGTTGTCGAGCTCGTAGGGGTCGTGGCGGAGGTCGTAGAGCTCGACCTGCCCGTCCCAGTAGCGGACGAACTTCCAGCGGCTGGTCCGGACCGCTGCGTACTCGGTCCCGCGCGGCTCGCCGTCCTCGGCTTCCGGAGTGTCCTGCTCGATCAGCAGCTCGCGGCCGTGCATCCGGTCGGGGTGCCGCACGAACGGGAGCAGCGAGCGGCCGTCGAGCGCGAAGTCGGGCGTTGCCCCGGCCGCCGCGACGATCGTCGCCGCGAGGTCGGCGTTGGTCGCCTCGTCGGCCACCTCGACCCCTCGCGGGATGCCGGGGCCGCGCATCAGGAGCGGCACCCGGACCGCCTCCTCGTAGACGCGGTTCTTGCCGGCGAGGATCCGGTGCTCGCCGTGGAAGAACCCGTTGTCGGAGGTGTAGATCACGAGCGTGTCCTCGAGCTCGCCCTGAGCCCGCAGCTCGTCGACGATCCGCTTCACGCCGCGGTCGATCGCCATCATCGACTCGCCCCGGCAGCGGTAGTTCTTCGCCGCCCGGGCGATCTGCGGCGCGGTCAGCGGAGCGAGCCGGCGGATCTCGCGCGGCTTGTCGGAGTTGTCGGCCTCGTTGAAGTTCGGTGGCTGCGGCAGCGGCACGTCGTCGAGGGCGCCGATGTCGCGGGCCGCCGGCTTGGCAGTGTCTCGGCAGCGGCTGTCGGCCGCGCCCTCGGGGCCGCCGGCGTGCGGCGCCAGGTAGCCGACCGAGAGGAAGAACGGCTGCCGCGACGGGGCGCTCTCGTCGATCGCCTGAACCGCCTTGTCGGTGAGGACGTCGGTCGAGTAGGTCTCCGGAGCCGCCGGCGCATCCGGATCCTCGTCGAGCGATCCGTAGGTCACGACCTGCCCCGCCTCGAAGACGCGGTAGCCGTAATAGAAATAGGTCAGCTTCAGGCCGTGCCAGTCCGACCAGCCAGGCGGAACGCCGACGCCGCTGCCCTCGTAGCCGTTCAGGAACTTGCCGATGTGGATCGTCCGGTAGCCGGCGCGCTGCAACCAGACGGGAAGCGTGTGCTCGGTGTCGAGGTGGCCGAAGCCGCCCTGCGGCTCCTTGTTGCCGAGGACGCCGTGGTTGTGGGCGTACTGCCCGGTCATGTAGGTCGCCCGCGATGGGCAGCAGAGCGGCCAGTTCGTGATCGTCTCCGGGAACTCCGCGCCGGCTGCGCCGATCAGGCGCTCCGTCGCCGGCATGAACCGCATCTCCTCGAGCGTCTGGTCGTCGCTCATCAGGACGACGACGTTCGGGGGCTGCTCGGCGGCCGTCGCGAGGGGAGCGAAGCCGGCGGCGACGGCTGCGGTGATGACCGCCGCGACGATCACGCCGTACGCCCGCCTCATGTCGAGAGCCTCCCAGACCATGCCGGTCAACCCTGCGAACACGCTCCTCGCCGGGAAGTCGCGCCCGCGCGGTGAGGCGGAGCCGGCCGATCCCTAAGATCGATCGATTGGCCACCGTGACGAAGAAGACTGAGAAGACCGACCCGCTGGCGGGATTCAGCGAGCGGACCCGCGCCTGGTTCGAGCGCTCGTTCGAGGCGCCCACGCCGGCCCAGGAGCAGGGCTGGCCGGCGATCGCGACCGGCGAGAACACGCTGATCTGCGCGCCGACCGGATCCGGGAAGACGCTGACCGCGTTCCTCTGGGGGATCGACAGCCTCGCCAAGGGCCGAGCGAACGTGGACGCCGACCAGGACGGTCCGACCGGCGTCTCTTTGGTCTACGTCTCGCCGCTGAAGGCGCTCTCCTACGACGTCGAGCGAAACCTGCGAGCGCCGCTGGCCGGGATCGGCGCCGACCTCCGCGTCGCCCTGCGGACCGGCGACACCCCGCAGCGCGAGCGCCAGGCGATGATCCGCAAGCCGCCGGACATCCTCATCACGACGCCGGAGTCGCTGTACCTGATGCTGACCTCGCAGGCGCGCGACATCCTCACGGACGTCGAGGCCGTGATCGTCGACGAGATCCACGCCGTCGCGCCGACGAAGCGCGGCGCCCACATGGCGCTGACCCTCGAGCGGCTCGAGCGCCACGTCGCGGTGAACGCCGGCGACGGCGCCGGGCGCGAGCGCCCGATCCAGCGGATCGGCCTCTCGGCCACGCAGCGCCCGCTCGAGCGGATCGCCTCCTTCCTCGCCGGACCCGGGCGCGAGTGCAGGATCGTCGACGCCGGCGTCAGCAAGGAGATGGACCTCGAGATCGTCGTCCCGGTCGCCGACATGGCCGACCCGAATAACCCCGCCGCTTCCTCCGCTTCGCGTCCGGGAGCGGCGGCCGCTGACGCAGACGGCGTTGAGCTCCCCGGACCCGACCCGTCGGCGCCGGGGGCCGTCCCCGGCGACTCCCCGTCCCGCGGCATCTGGCCTGCCATCTATCCAGAACTGCTCGCCCTGGTCCGCGAGCACACGTCGACGATCATCTTCGTCAACAACCGCCGCGGCGCCGAGCGCCTGGCCAAGCGCCTGAACGAGATGAACGCCGAGGAGGAGCACGCTCGTAGTTCGGACGGGCAGGCGGCGGGTGCCGCGGGGAGGGATCCCATGGCTCCGAGCAATGCCGGTGGCGCAGGAGCCATGGGAGACCCCGCGGCAGGACCCGCCGCCGTTGAGGCCCCGGCAGGACCCGCCGCAAGCAAGCCTCCGGACTACACCGAGGAGATCGCCCGGGCCCACCACGGATCGCTGGCCCGCGAAGAGCGCCTCAAGGTCGAGGAGCTGCTCAAGTCCGGGCAGCTCCCGTGCATCGTCGCGACCTCTTCGCTCGAGCTCGGCATCGACATGGGCGCCGTCGACCTCGTCATCCAGGTCGAGTCCCCGAAGTCGGTGGCCCGGGGGATGCAGAGGGTCGGCCGCGCCGGTCACGAGCTCGGCGCCGTCTCGAAGGGGCGGATCTTCCCGAAGTTCCGCTCCGACCTGCTCGAGTGCGCGGTCGTCGCGAAGCGGATGCGGACCGGCGAGATCGAGGAGACGGTGATCCCCCGCAACCCGCTCGACGTCCTCGCCCAGCAGATCGTCGCGATGGTCGCCGACGAGGAATGGGATGTCGACGAGATCGAGAGCGTCGTCAAATCGGCCGAGCCCTACGGCGAGCTGTCGCGCGAGCAGCTCGAGAACGTCCTCGACATGCTCGACGGCCGCTACCCGTCCGAGCGCTTCGCCGAGCTCCGCCCCCGGATCGTCTGGGACCGCACCGCCGGCACCGTTCGCGGTCGCAAGGGCGCCCGGCAGCTCGCGGTCACGAATGCCGGCACGATCCCCGACCGCGGCCTCTTCGGCGTGCACCTTCCCGACGGCCGCCGCGTCGGCGAGCTCGACGAGGAGATGGTCTACGAGGCCCGCGCCGGCCAGGTGTTCCTGCTCGGCGCCTCGTCATGGCGGATCGAGGAGATCACCCGCGACCGGGTCATCGTCACGCCCGCGCCGGGGGTTCCCGGCGCGGTCCCGTTCTGGCGCGGCGAGGGGATCGGCCGCCCGGTCGAGCTCGGCCGGGCGATCGGCGAGTTCTCACGCGAGGCGGTTGCGGCCGAGCCCGAGGAGCTCGCGAGCAGCTACGACCTCGACGAGCTCGCCGCAGAGAACCTCGTCGCCTACCTGCGCGAGCAGCAGGCCGCGACCCGGGTCGTCCCCTCCGACGAGACGATCGTCGTCGAGCGCTTCCGCGACGAGATCGGCGACTGGCGCCTCTGCGTGCTCTCGCCGTTCGGCGGCCGCGTCCATGCCGCCTGGGGTCTCGCCCTGGCGGCGAAGATCCGCGCCGAGCACGAGCTCGAAGCCGACGCGATCTGGTCCGACGACGGAATCGTCATCCACCTCCCCGATTCCGACCAGGCGCCGGCGTCGGAGATGGTCCTGCTCGAGCCCGACGAGGTCGAGGACCTGATCGTCGGCGAGCTCTCCGGCTCGGCGCTGTTCGGCGCCCGCTTCCGCGAGGCGGCCGGCCGCTCGCTCCTGATCCCGCGTGCCTATCCCGGCAAGCGGACCCCGCTCTGGCAGCAGCGCCTCAAGTCGCAGTCGCTGCTCGAGGTCGCCAAGGACTTCCCGCGCTTCCCGGTGACGCTCGAGACCTACCGCGAGGTGCTTCGCGACGTCCTCGACCTGCCCGCCCTCGGCGAGATCCTCCGCGACCTCCAGTCCCGGCGCCTGTCGCTCGTCGAGGTCGAGACGAAGAGCGCCTCGCCGTTCGCCTCTTCGCTCTTGTTCGACTACGTCGCCACCTACATGTACGAGGGCGACACGCCGAACGCCGAGCGGCGGGCGGCGGCGCTCGCGCTCGACCGCGACCTGCTCCGCGAGCTGCTCGGGCAGGAGGAGCTGCGTGAGCTGATCGACCCGGCCGCGCTCGCCGACGTCGAGGACTCCCTGCAGCACCGGCTCGAGCAGGCGCGGGCGATCGACCGCGATCAGCTCCAGGTGATCCTCCGCCGCCTCGGCGACCTCAGCGACGAGGAAGTCGCCGAGCGCGTCGCTGAGGGCTACTCGGCGGAATCGATGCTGAGCAAGCTCGAGTCGGAGCGCCGAGCGGTCAAGGTCCGGATCGCCGGCGAGGAGCGCTGGATCGCGGCCGAGGACGGCGGCCTCTATCGGGACGCGCTCGGCGTCCCCGTCCCCTCGGGCCTCCCCGACACGTTCCTCGAGACGGTGGAGGAGCCGATGGAGACGCTGCTGCGCCGGTATGCGCGGACCCACGTCCCGTTCCCGACGGCGCAGCCGAAGCTGCGCTTCGGCGTCGACCCGACGCCGGCTCTGAAGCGGCTCGAGGCCGCCGGCGAGCTCGTCCGCGGTGAGCTCCTCCCCGGCGGCAGCGAGCGCGAGTGGTGCGATCCCGACGTCCTGAGACGGCTCCGCCGCGCCAGCCTCGCGGTCCTCCGGAAGGAGGTCGAGGCCGCCGACACGTCCGAGCTCGCCCGCTTCCTCGTCTCCTGGCAGAACGTCGACGCCTACCGGGCGGCCGGGGCCGGCCCGGACCGGCTGCGGGAGATCCTGGTCCCCCTCCAGGGAATCGCGCTGACCCCGGAGGTATGGGAGCGGGACGTCCTCCCGCGCCGGATCGGCGCCTACTCGCAGACCTGGCTCGACCAGCTCTCGACCGGCGGCGAGATCGTCTGGATCGGCGCCGGTCCGGTCGGCCGGACCGGGCGCGTCGCCTTCTACTTCCGCGAGGACGTGCGGATCGCCGGGCCGCCGCCGGCGAACGCCAAGCTCGAGCGCCCCGAGGGCGAGATCCACGACGCGATCCGCGAGCTGCTCGCGCAGCGTCCCTGCTTCTGGGTCGACCTGGTCGCCGACCTCGACTGGGGCA
>DATMCB010000108.1:0-2054 GCA_035558835.1 Solirubrobacterales bacterium | reverse complement strand
GTCCTCGGGCCGGCCCCGAACCGCAAATCACCCACACCAGAGCAGGGCGATCTGCATTTGACCCGGCGAGGAAGCGGCCGCGGGCGGCGCGGGCCTCGGCCCCACCCCCTCCGGCTCCGTCCCTCCGAGCCGTGACCCCGTAGCTACTCGACCAGGACGCGGCCGACGCTGTCGGCCACGCAGCAGGGCTTCTCGTTCCCCTCGACCTCGACGATGAAGCGGGTCACCTGCTGGTACCAGCCCTCGCCGATCTCGTCGAGCGAGACGATCTCGGCGGTCGCGCGGACGCGTGAGCCCGCCGGCACCGGCGCCGGGAAGCGGACCTTGTTCCAGCCGTAGTTGACGCCGAGCTTGAAGCCGGTGGTCGTGACCAACGCGCGACGCATGCCGTCGATCAGAGAGAGGGTGAGATTGCCGTGGGCGATCGTCTGCCCGAACGGGCTCTCCCGCTTCGCCCGCTCGACATCGACGTGGATCCACTGGTCGTCGCCCGAGAGCCGTGCGAAGTCGTCGATGTCGGCCTGGGTGACCGTCCTCCACTCGCACGGGCCGATGGTCTTTCCGACCATCGCGCTCGCCTCCTCGATCCCGTTGATCGTCGCCAGCGCCACGGCGCGCCAGCCTATCGATGTTCGATCCCGCTCATCGCGATCAGGCGATCAGCCGGACCTCGAGCGCCGGCGGGCCGCCGAGCAGGTCGCCGGCGCCGTCGAGCAGGGCGAGGATCCGGGCCACGTAGGCCTGGGTCTCCGGATACGGCGGCACGCAGTCGCAGGCCGAGACCGCGCCCGGCCCGGCGTTGTAGGCGGCGAGCGCCAGCTCGACCGACCCGAACTGCTCGAGCAGCTCGCCCATCAACCGTCCCTGGGCGTCGATCGCCGCGACCGGGTCGAACGGATCCCGAAGGCCGTAGGCCGCCGCGGTCGCCGGCATGAACTGGGCGATCCCCTGCGCCCCCGCCGGCGAGACCGCGTTCGGATTGAAGTTCGATTCGGCCATCAGCTGCGCCGCCAGGAGCGCCGCCGAGACGTCGTGGCGCGCCGCCGCCGCCAACAGCGGCGCCCGGAACCGGGACGGGACGAATCCCGGCAGCCCCGGCCCTCCCCCGCTCCCGCCGTCGGCCTCGGCGCCGGCGACTCGATCGCCGGCGGCCGAGCACGGCGCCGGCCCCGCCGTGTAGCCGTAGTGCCACGCCTCCCAGGAGTACCGCTGGACGAATCCGAACCGGGAGGCGTTGGCGGCGAGCCAGCCGTACGCCGACGAGGTCCCGAGATCGAGCTCGGTGCCGCAGCGGTGCAGCGACGTGCCGGGGGGCGCGACCCAGCGCGGATCGGGGTTGGCGTTCCAGAGTCGCTGCTGCTCGGCATCGGAGCGGAAGGCCGAGTTGATCACCAGCGTCACCCCGGCTCCCTGTGCCGCGGCGGCCATCCGGTCGAACGCGGCGGCAACATCGGGGCGCATCGGCTTCCCCTGCCGGTAGGCGAGCGGCCCCGAGTAGCCGCCCCCGCTTGCCACCTTCGGAGCGCCGCCCGACCCGGACCCGGCCGCGAGCGTGACCTCCGCCTTCGCCACCGCGCTCGCCTCCGCCCCCGCGGCGGCTCCGGTGTCGCCGTCGAGCCCGATCTGCGCCTCGATGCCGACCCGGACGCGGAGCGGCGCGAACGAACCGCTGTCGGGGAAGTCGACGTCGATCAGCTCCGGCCCCAGGTCGTTGCGCTCCGCCGCCACCACGGCGACCGCACGCGCCCGGTCGAGGTACTGGGTGTGCGACAGGTGCGCCGGGTTCGGCGCGCCGTTCGGGAGGATCGCCGGGACGAACAGGCGGCTGAAGTCGTCGCGCATCGACCGTGCCGCCGAGATTGCGGCGAGATCCGCTCCGCGTTGCAGCCTCCCCTTCGCCGTCGCGGCGCCGCCGATCGCGGCCAGGATCAGGCCGACGGCCACGATCAGGATGGCGATCCCGAGGACCGCGGGAAGCGCCTGGGCCCGCTCCGCCCGCAGCCGCCCCGGTTGCCGATGCGGCTCACGGCTGCCGGCTCGCCCGGGAACGAGGA
>DATMCB010000107.1:0-2446 GCA_035558835.1 Solirubrobacterales bacterium | reverse complement strand
GACGATCTCGCCGCGGGCGGTGTTGACGAGGATGGCGCTCTGCTTCATCGCCATCAGCGCCTGCTCGCCGATCAGCCCACGGGTCTCATCGGTGAGCGGGCAGTGGAGGCTGACGACGTCGGATTCGACGAGGAGCTCGTCGAGCTCGACCCGGTCCGGGCCCGGGCGGCGACCGTGGCGGAGGATCCGCATCCCGAAGCCTTCGCCGCGATCGGCGACGGCCTCGCCGATCGATCCCGGTCCGATGATCCCGAGCGTCGCGCCGTGGACGTCGTGGCCGAGCCAGCCGGCCGCCTCCCAGGTCGACCACTCGCCCTTGCGGACGGAGACGGCCGCCTCGACGATTCGCCGCGACGTCGCGAGGATCAGCGCAAAGGCGAGGTCTGCGGTCGTCTCGGTGAGGACGCCGGGAGTGTTGCCGACGGCGATGCCCCGCTCGCGGGCGTAGGCGACATCGATGTTGTCGGTGCCGACAGCGTAGTTGGCGACCGCGCGGAGATCGGGGCAGGCATCGATCAGCTCGCGGTCGATCGCGTCGCTGAGCATCGAGAGGATCCCTGCGGCGTCGGTCGCCAGCTCACGCAACTCGGCCGGGGTCGGGGGGAGGGCGCCGCGCCAGAATTCGACGTCATGCTCGGCGCGGAGCCGGTCGAGCGCGTCGAAGGGAAGCTTGCGGGTGACGATGCATCGGGCCATCCCTCCCATGATTGTGACGGAACCACGACCCCGCACCCGCGGCTGGCCTAGCATCGCCGCCGTTGGCGGCCCGCGATCACATCCCCGCTCCGGCGAGTGCGAAGGCCGGCGGGCACCCCCCGGACCTGTCGGTCGTGATCGTCACCCATGACTCGGCGGCGGCCCTGCGCCGGACGTTGCCCGCGATCGTCGCGGAGCTCCGGCCCGGCGACGAGCTGATCGTCTCCGACAACGGCTCCTCCGACGGGACGACCGACCTCGTCGCCGAGCTGGCGCCCGGCGCGAAGCTGCTCGCCCGCCGCGACAACCCGGGCTTCGCCGTCGCCTGCAACGCCGGGGCGGCGGTCGCGGGCGGCGAGCTGCTCCTCTTCCTCAATCCCGACAACGTCGTCGCGCCCGGCTTCCGGGACGCGATCGAGCGGCCGCTGCTCGCGGCGCGCGGCTGGGGCGCCTGGCAGGGGCTCGTCACCGCCGACGACGGCGCGGCGATCAACAGCCGCGGCGGGGTCGTCCACTTCACCGGGATCGCCTGGGCCGGCGGCGCCGGACGCCCGCGCGGGGAGGCGCCGCCGGCGCCCGAGGAGGTCGGCTTCCCGTCCGGAGCCTGCCTGGCGATCCCGCGCCAAAACTGGGAGATGCTCGGCGGCTTCAGCGCGCCCTACTTCCTCTACCACGAGGACACCGACCTCGGCCTCCGGCTCCGCCTCGCCGGGCTCGCGGCCGGGATCGAGCCGGAAGCCGTCTCCGACCACGACTACGAGTTCGACAAGGGCCCGGCGAAGTGGCGGTGGCTCGAGCGCAACCGCTGGGCGACGATCCTCCGCACCTATCCGACCCGCCTCCTCGTCGCGCTGCTGCCGGCGCTGCTCGCCACCGAGCTGGCGCTGCTGGCGGTAGCCGCTGCCGGCGGCTGGCTCGGGCAGAAGCTGCGCGCGAACGCCGACGTCGTTGCGGCGCTGCCGCGGCTGCTCCGCGAGCGCCGCGCGATCCAGGCGGCCGCCACGATCGACGCCGCCGCGTTCGCGACGGGTCTCACGGCCGGCCTCGACAGCGACTTCCTCGGCGCCGCCGGCCGCTCGCGCCCGCTCCGGCGCCTGCTCGCCGCCTACTGGCGGCTGACACTGCGGCTGCTGTAGCCGTGGTGCGGCTGCCGGCGCGCGCCCCCGGCGCGCCCAATAGGGTTGCCGAGAGCGAGCGATGGGGAAGGCGATGAGGGGAATCCGAGCGGCGCTGGGGATCTGCTGCGTCTGCCTGCTCGGCGCGTCGCTGCCGGCTGCCGCCGAGGCGCTCCCGCCCGGCTTTGCGAGGTCGATCGCCTACTCCAACCTGACCGGGCTGGCCAGCCCGACGACGATCGCGTTCGCGCCCGACGGGAAGCTCTTCGTCGGCGAGAAGGCCGGCACGATCAAGGTCTTCGACGGCCTCGGCGACACGACGACGACGCAGTTCGCCGACCTTCGCACCGAGGTCCACAACTTCTGGGACCGCGGCCTGCTCGCGATCGCCCTCGACCCGGACTTCCCGGCCAAGCCGTACGTCTACGCCTCCTACACCTACGACGCACCGATCGGCGGGAACGCGCCGACCTGGGGCAAGCCCGACGAGACCGGCGACTCCTGCCCATCGCCGCCGGGCCCGACCGATGACGGATGCGTGGTCAGCGGCCGGCTGGTCCGGCTGACCGCCGACGCCAGTGGTGATCGGATGGTGCCGGGATCCGAGAAGGTGCTGATCAACGACTGGTGCCAGC
>DATMCB010000106.1:0-10706 GCA_035558835.1 Solirubrobacterales bacterium | reverse complement strand
TCCTTCTTCTTGTCAGCGGCCTTGGCCATGACTTAGCGGTCCTTGCCTCCGTGTCCGCGGAAGTTGCGGGTAGGGGCGAACTCGCCGAGCTTGTGCCCGACCATCGACTCGGAGATGAAGACCGGCACGTGCTTGCGGCCGTCGTGGACGGCGATCGTGTGACCGACCATCTCCGGGAAGATCGTCGAGCGGCGCGACCAGGTCTTGATCATCTGCTTGGTGCCGGAGCTGTTCATCGTCTCGATCCGCGCCAGCAGGCGCTCCTCGACGTACGGCCCCTTCTTGGTGGATCGACCCACGGCCTAGCGTCCCTTCTTCTTCCCACGGCGACGACCGCGGACGATCATCGCGTTCGACTGCTTGTTCTTCTTGCGGGTCCGGTAGCCGAGCGTCGGCTTGCCCCACGGGGTCTTCGGGTGCCCGCCCGGGCCCTTGTGGGCCTCGCCGCCGCCGTGCGGGTGATCGACCGGGTTCATGGCGATCCCGCGGGTCTGCGGGCGCTTGCCCTTGTGGCGGCTGCGGCCGGCCTTGCCGACGGTCACGTTCTGGTGTTCGGCGTTCGAGAGGGTGCCGACCGTCGCCCGGCACTCGGTCCGGACCAGCCGCATCTCCGACGACGGCAGCCGCAGGGTGACGTTGCCGCCCTCCTTCGCGACCACCTGGATCGCGGTCCCGGCGGCGCGCCCCATCCGGCCGCCCTGGCCGGGCTTGAGCTCGACGTTGTGGACGACCGTGCCGGTCGGGATCTGGCCGAGCTCGAGCGCGTTGCCGGCGCGGATGTCGGAGCCGGGACCGGAGGCGACGGTGTCGCCGACCTCGAGGCCGGCCGGAGCGAGGATGTAGGACTTGGCGCCGTCGGCGTAGTGGAGCAGCGCGATGTAGGTCGTCCGGTTCGGGTCGTACTCGATCGTCGCGACCTTGGCGGGGACGCCGTCCTTGGTCCGCTTGAAGTCGATCTGGCGGTACTTGCGCTTGGCGCCGCCGCCGCGATGGCGCGCGGTGACGCGCCCGCCGGCGTTGCGGCCGCCGGTGCTCTTCTTGCCCTTGGTCAGCTTCTTGTTCGGCTTCGAGGCGGTCACCTCGGAGCGGTCCTGATAGGTCGCGAAGCGGCGGCCCGGGCTGGTCGGCTTTGTCTTCCGGATCGGCATCTCTACTCCGCCGCCCCCTCGAAGAGCTCGATCTGGTTGCCGGGAGCGAGCTCGACGATCGCCTTCTTCCAGGACCGTGTCTTGCCGGAGTGGACCCCGCGGCGCTTCGGCTTCGAGCGGACCCGGGAGGTCCGGACCTCAGCGACCTCGACGTCGAAGATCTCGGCGACGGCATGCTTGATCTGGGTCTTGTGGGCGCGGTCGTTGACGCGGAACGTGTACTTGCCCTCCGCCATCAGCGCGTAGCTCTTCTCGGAGACGACCGGCTCGATGATCACCTGGCGCGGGTCCATCAGCTCTCGCTCCCCTCGTCGCCCCCGCCGCCGCGCGCGACCTCGCCGGCCCGGCCGGCGAGCACCTCGAGCGCCCCCTCGGAGGCGATCAGCGAGCGGTGGCCGACGATCTCGGCGACGCCGACCGCCTCGGCGGTGACGACCGAGACGCGGGGCAGGTTCCGGTAGCTCTTCGCGGCCGCCGACTCCTCGCCGGTGACGACGACCAGCGCCGGCATCGCACCGCCCCACTTGGCGAGCCCCTCGGCCGCCTGCCTGGTGGCGGGCTCGGAGAAGCTGTCGGCCGGGAGGACGGCGATCGAGCCGCGGGCGGCATGGACGCTCAGCGCCGAGCGCAGCGCCTTCCGGCGCGCCTTGCGGTTGACCTTGAAGGTGTAGTTGCGCGGCTTCGTCGCGAACGCATTGCCGCCGCCGCGACGGTGCGGGACGCCCAGCGCGCCGACGCGGGCCCGGCCGGTGCCCTTCTGACGCCACGCCTTGGCACCGGTCATCGCGACCTCGCCACGGGTGAGCGAGGAGTGCGTCCCCTGACGGCGCGCGTTCATGTCGGCGCGGGCGGCCTCGTGGACGAGCGACTCGTTGTAGGGCTCGGCGAACACGGCCGCGGGCAGGTCGGTCTTCGCCTGCTTGCCGATCGTGGCGGCCTTCGGCGCGGCGCTAGCCATCGCTGCGCACCTCCACCGTCCCGTTCTTCGGGCCCGGGACCGAGCCGCGAAGCATCAGCAGGTTGCGGCCGGCGTCGACGCGGACGACCTCGAGGCCGCGCTGGGTGACGCGCTTGCCGCCCATCCGGCCCGGCATCTTCATCCCCTTGAAGACGCGTGCGGGATCGGCGCTGGCGCCGATCGAGCCGGGAGCGCGGACGTTGTGGGAGCCGTGGCTGACCGGGCCGCGGCCGAAGTTGTGACGCTTGATCGTCCCCTGGAAGCCCTTGCCGATCGCGACCGCCGAGACCTTGACCGTCTGGCCCTGCTCGAACTCGGCGACGGTGACCTCGCCGCCGATCTCGACCTCGCCGTCGTAGTCGCGGAACTCGGCCAGGTGGCGGAGCGGCGGCGCGTCGGTCTTCGCGAGATGGCCGACCTCGGCCTTGGTGAGCTTCCGCTCGGCGACCTCGTCCCAGCCGAGCTGGACCGCGTCGTAGCCGTCGGCGTCGGCGGTCCGGACCGCGGTGACCCGGTTCGGCGCCGCCTCGATGACGGTCACGGGCACGCTCTCGCCGTCCTCAGTGAACAACTGAGTCATTCCGACTTTCTTTCCGAGGATGGCTGGCATGCTGGGGTGATGGTCCGGTTCCGCTCCTAGAGACGGATCTCGACGTCGACGCCGGCGGGCAGGTTCTCGATCCGCTGCAGCTCGTCGATCGTCTTCGGGGTCGGGTCGTTGATGTCGATCAGCCGCTTGTGCGTGCGGATCTCGAAGTGCTCGCGCGAATCCTTGTCCTTGAACGGCGAGCGGATCACGCAGTAGACGTTCTTGGAGGTCGGCAGGGGAACGGGGCCCGAGACGGTGGCGCCGGTGCGCTGCGCCGTCTCGACGATCTCGCCGGCGGCCCGGTCGATGGCGTCGTGGTCGTACGCCTTCAGCCGGATCCTGATCTTGCTTGCGGTGATCGCTGACAACTCTGTTCCTTGCTTCCTTGTCTCTGCTCTCTTGCCGGGGGCGCGACCGGGGCGCCGTCTCCGTCCCCGCGACGGTGCTGTCGCGGCGTCGGGGGGCGGCGCCCCGGGTCGTATGTCCTTTGCAGCCGGCCGGCGGGCCGGCGCTTCCTACTCGTACTTCGTTACTCGATGATCTCGGTGACCACTCCGGAGCCGACGGTCCGTCCACCCTCACGGATGGCGAAGCGCAGCCCCTGGTCCATGGCGATCGGCTGGATCAGCTCGATCGTCATCTCGACGTTGTCGCCGGGCATCACCATCTCCGTGCCCTCGGGCAGGTTGGCGACGCCGGTCACGTCGGTCGTCCGGAAGTAGAACTGCGGGCGGTAGCCCGAGAAGAACGGCGTGTGGCGGCCGCCCTCCTCCTTCTTCAGACAGTAGACCTCGGACTTGAACTTGGTGTGCGGGGTGATCGACCCGGGCTTGCAGAGCACCTGGCCGCGCTCGATGTCCTCGCGCTTGGTGCCTCGCAGCAGGGCGCCGATGTTGTCGCCGGCCTGGCCCTGGTCGAGCAGCTTGTTGAACATCTCGACGCCGGTCACGGTCGTCTTCGCGATCTCCGGGTGGATGCCGACGATCTCGACCTCGTCACCGGTGTTGACGATGCCCTGCTCGACGCGGCCGGTCGCAACGGTGCCGCGGCCGGTGATCGAGAAGATGTCCTCGACCGGCATCAGGAACGGCTTGTCGAGGTCGCGCTCCGGCTCCGGGATGTAGCTGTCGAGCGTCTCGGCGAGCTCGAGGATCGCGTTGACCGACTCCTCGTCGCCCTCGAGGGCCTTCAGCGCCGAGCCGCGGATGATCGGGGTCTCGTCGCCCGGGTAGTCGTAGGCGTTGAGCAGGTCCTTGACCTCCTCCTCGACGAGCTCGATCAGGTCCTCGTCGTCGACCATGTCGACCTTGTTGAGGAAGACGACCACGTAGGGGACGTTGACCTGGTGGGCGAGCAGGATGTGCTCGCGGGTCTGCGGCATCGGGCCGTCGGCGGCGGAGACGACGAGGATCGCCCCGTCCATCTGCGCGGCGCCGGTGATCATGTTCTTGACGTAGTCGGCGTGGCCCGGGCAGTCGACGTGCGCGTAGTGCCGGTTCTCGGTCTCGTACTCGACGTGCGAGGTGGCGATCGTGATCCCGCGCTCCTTCTCCTCGGGCGCGTTGTCGATCTCCTCGAAGCTCTTCGCCTGACCGCCGCCCATCTTCTCGGAGAGGACCTTGGTGATCGCAGCGGTCAGCGTCGTCTTGCCGTGATCGATGTGGCCGATCGTGCCGACATTGACGTGTGGCTTGTTGCGCTCGAACTTCTCCTTGGACATCTTTCTCTCTGTGTTCCTCTCTCGGGCTGTTACCGATCGTTTTCCGTCTTCGTGGCTGTCTAGGCTTGGCGTCGGGCGCAGCCGAGAACCGGGGTTCCGGCCAACCGGCCCAATATAGGTGAAACGTCCATCAGGCCGCACCTACGGGCTCGCCGGCCTTGTGCTCGACGATCTCCTCGGCGATGTTCGTCGGCACTTCCTCGTAGCGGGCGAACTGCATCGTGTACGACGCCCGACCCTGGGTGGCGGACCGGAGGTCGCCGACGTAGCCGAACATCTCGCTCAGCGGCACGGTCGCGTTGACCGCCAGCGCGTTGCCGCGCCGGTCCTGGCCCTCGACCTTGCCGCGGCGTCGCGAGAGGTCGCCGATCACGTCGCCGAGGAACTCCTCGGGGGTGACGACCTCGACCTGCATGACGGGCTCGAGCAGGACCGGCTTGGCCCGCTTCGCAGCCTCCTGGACCGCCATCGAACCGGCGATCTTGAAGGCCATCTCCGAGGAGTCGACGTCGTGGTAGGAGCCGTCGATCAGCTCGACCTTGACGTCGACCATCGGGTAGCCGGCCTTGACGCCCGACGAGAGCGCCTCGACGATCCCCTTCTCGACCGAGGGGATGTACTCGGTCGGGATCGCGCCGCCCTTGATCCGGCTGTCGAACTCGAAGCCCTCGCCGGGGTTCGGCGCGACGTTGATGACGACGTCGCCGTACTGGCCGGAGCCGCCGGTCTGGCGGACGAACTTGCCCTGGACCTTGTTGGCCTCCTGGCGGATCGTCTCGCGGTAGGCGACCTGCGGCTTGCCGACGCTCGCCTCGACCTTGAACTCGCGCAGCATCCGGTCGACGAGGACCTCGAGGTGCAGCTCGCCCATCCCGCGGATCACGGTCTGGCCGGTCTCCTCGTCGGACTCGACGACGAACGTCGGGTCCTCCTCGGCGAGGCGCTGGAGCGCCGTCGCGAGCTTCTCCTGGTCGGCCTTCGTCTTCGGCTCGATCGCGACCGCGATCACCGGCTCCGGGAACTCGATCTGCTCGAGCATGATCGGCGCGTCCGGCGCGCAGAGCGTGTCGCCGGTCGAGGTCTGCTTGAGGCCGACGCCGGCGAGGATGTCGCCCGCGTAGCAATCTTCGATCTCCTCGCGCGAGTTCGCGTGCATCATCAGCAGCCGGCCGATCCGCTCGGTCCGGCCGGTGGCGCTGTTGAGGACGCGGCTGCCGGCGCTGAGCTTGCCGGAGTAGACGCGGAAGTAGGTGAGCTTGCCGACGAACGGGTCGGTCATGACCTTGAAGGCAAGGGCGGCGAACGGGCCGTCGTCGTCGGCCGGCCGGGTGGCGGGGTTGCCCTCCTCCTGGCCCTTGACGGGCTCGACGCCGGTCACCGGCTTGACCTCGAGCGGCGAGGGGAGCAGGCCGATGATCCCGTCGAGGAGCGGCTGGACGCCCTTGTTCTTGAACGCGGAGCCGCAGAGGACCGGCGTCAGGGCCAGATCGAGGGTGGCGGCGCGGAGCGCTTCGCGGAGCCGGTCGACCGGGATCTCGGCCTCCTCGAGGTACATCTCCATGAGCTCGTCGTCGGCGTCGGCACAGGCCTCGATCAGGTGGTGGCGGGCCTCCTCGACCGCATCGGCCATCTCGGCGGGCACGTCCTCGACGTCGAACTCGATGCCGAGGTCGTCCTTCCAGACCAGCGCCTTGTTCTCGACGAGATCGATGACGCCGCGGAGGTTGTCCTCGGAGCCGATCGGAAGCTGGATCGGGACCGGGTTGGCGCCGAGGCGCTCGCGGATCGTCCGGACCGACATCTCGAAATCGGCGCCGACCCGGTCCATCTTGTTGATGAACGCGATCCGCGGTACCCCGTACTTGTCCGCCTGGCGCCAGACCGTCTCCGACTGCGGCTCGACGCCGGCGACGGAGTCGAAGACGGCGATCGCGCCGTCGAGGACGCGCAGCGAGCGCTCGACCTCGACGGTGAAGTCGACGTGGCCGGGCGTGTCGATGATGTTGATGCGGTGGTCCTTCCACTCGCACGCGGTCGCGGCCGAGGTGATCGTGATGCCGCGCTCCTGCTCCTGCTCCATCCAGTCCATGACGGCAGCGCCCTCGTGGACCTCGCCCATCTTGTGGGTGCGGCCCGTGTAGTAGAGGATGCGCTCGGTCGTCGTCGTCTTACCGGCGTCGATGTGAGCCATGATCCCGATGTTCCGGGTCTTCTCGAGTGCGAAGTTGCGAGGCATTGGGTGCGGTCTCTAGCTGTCCTGGGTCGGGTCGGGTCGCCGGCGGGCGGGACGTGGATTCGATTCGGGTCCGGGCATGAAAAAGGCCCTTGCGGGCCCAGACGAGCTCTCTGCGTCCTGCGTGCCCGAGAGCTGTCTATGTGGACCGGGTCTCCATTGGTGCTGGAGCATCGCCCGCAGCAACCGAAGGGCCCGCGAGCGACGCGGGATGTTAGCAGAGGGTTAGAGGCTTTCAAGCGGCCCAGCGCCGCCCGTCCGGCGCGCTCGGCGCGGGTGCGGGAACCGGCCCTCTAGAGTGTCGCAGGCGGCTCCCCGAGCGATGCCGCGACCCTCCACGGGACAGGGAAGAGAGAGCTTGAGCGAGCATTGGCAGAACCGGGCGCGACCGCGCGGCGCGCCGGGCGGGAGTGGGTCGTGAAGCGGCCGCGCCGGCCCGGCCGCGGCTCCGGGAAGGACGAGGGCGACGCGGTCGGCGACGACGCCGAGGACGCGGAGCGCGACGGCGAGGGCGAGAACGACGGCGAGAAGCGTCCAGGCGCCGGCAAGGCCGGCGATGCGCGCCGCCGGCTCGCCGGCCGGGTCGGCCGGGTTGCCGACGACAAGACGAAGCGCGGGGCGCGCGACGTAACAGGGACGGGCAAGCCGGAGCGATCGAAGCCGCGGGGCGAAGAGAAGAAGGTCGAGCCGGAGCGATCGAAGGCGCGGGACGAAGCGAAGAAGGAGGCGAAGGCGCAGGCGCTGAACCGGCCGCGCCGCCAGAAGCCCGCGGCGGACGGCGCGGAGGCGAAGCCGAAGCGCGGCGCGCGGACCGGCGACGGGAAGCGCCGCGACCGCGAGCGTGCGGGCGAGCCCGAGCGGGAGCCTTCGGGTCGGAAGCGGCGCGAGGGCGAGCGGAAGCGGAAGCGCTCGCGGCGGCCCGCCGGTGCCCGGGCCAAGGCGGGAGCGGCGACGTTCGCGACGGCCCTGAAGGAGGGCGGCTCCGCGACGCGGAAGTGGGCGGCGGCGACCGCCCCGAAGGCGGGGCGGCGGCTGCTCGCCGCGCTCGCGGCCGTCTTCGCGCTCTTCTTCGAGGTCCTCGGCTTCTTCCTCAACGTCCTGATCGCGATCGGACGGCGGCTCGCCGGGCCGATCGGCGCCGTCCTTCGCATCGCCGGCCGCGCCGCGCGGGGCGGCTCGCGGCTGCTCACCCCGGCCCGCGCCCTGGCGATCGTCGTCGCCGGTGCCGCCGTCCTCCTCGCCCTCTCCCAGTACGCCGACTACCGGACCGTCGCGATCGGCAACGACGCCTACTCCGGCGTCCAGAGCCTCGCCCCCGCGCCCGAGACCGGGCGCCTGCCGACCGGCGACGCGCACTCCTACGTCTTCGTGCCGGTCGCGATCGCCTGCCTGCTGCTGCTCGCCGTCGCGACGATCGGCCGGCGCTGGCGGGCCTGCCGGCTGATCACGCTCGCCGGCATCGCCGCGGTCCTCGTCGCGCTGATCGTCGACCGGCCGGCGGGGCTCGACCCCGGCGATGCAGCGATCGACTTCCAGGGTGTCCACGCGTCGCTGATCGGCGGCTTCTACGCCCAGATCGCGGCCGGGATCCTGCTGATCGGCTCCTCCACCCTGCTCGCCCGCGAGCTGCGCCTCGCTGCCGCCACCGCCGGCGCCCGCTCCCGCGAGGGTGGGCCGGCAGCGAAGCGGGCACGGCAGCGGGTCGCCCGGCGGCGGCCCGAGCCCGGACCGGAGGGAACCGCCCGCGCATGAGGACTTATTTGAAGGCGGAGATGATCCTGCCGCTGACGATCGTCCTCGCCGCGATCGCCCTGGCCGCCTCGGAGCTGATGACCTCCTTCGAGTTCACGCCGCCGGGCGGCGACCCGCTCAGCGACCAGCTCGCCGGCGACCGCCACGGCTTCGCGATGCTCGTCCTCGCCGTCTTCGCCGTCGTCGCGCTCGTCCTCGCGATCGCGACCGGTCAACGGGCCTGGGCCTGGGCGACGGCGGGCTGCGGCATCGCCGCCCTGGCGATCTTCCTGATCGTCGACCTCCCCGATGCCAACAAGATCGGCGACGTCGAGGCACCCGGCGGTTTCGGCCTCACCTCCGCCGAGGCGATCCCCCGCCCCGGGTTCTGGCTCGAGGCGGCCGCCGCGATCGTCCTCGCCCTCGCCGCGATCGCCTACGCGACCCAGGGAACCGAGCAGCGCCAGGCCCCGAAGCGCCTCCGCGCCGCCCGCCGCCGCGGCAAGCCGGACTCCCATCCCGCCCGCCCCGCCGACCAGCAGCCCTAGCCGGCCGCCCCCCGCCACCGCTACCCGCCCGCCTGATCGCTGGGGCGCATAGCGCCGAGATCTCGTCGCCAGTCACCCCAGCGAGTTCAGAGTCAGGGGCCGGCGAGGCTGGGCGGCTGCCGCGGGACTGGCGAGCGCGGGAGCGTTCTGACCAAGGACGCAGGAGGCGAAGCGACCGGAGGGTCGTGAGCCGACGAGGACGCCGGTCAGGACGCTCCCGCGCCGCCAGTTACCAGCGGTAGTGGGCGAAGGCTTTGTTGGCCTGCGCCATCCGGTAGATGTCGTCCTTGCGCTTGAAGGCGCCACCCTGCTGGGAGGCGGCGTCCATGATCTCGCGGGCAAGGCGCTCGGACATCGCCTTCTCGTTGCGGTTGCGGGCGAAGTCGATCAGCCAGCGGACGGCGAGGGTGCGGGCGCGGCGCTGCGGGACCTCGACGGGCACCTGGTAGGTGGCGCCGCCGACGCGGCGGGAGCGGACCTCGAGGACCGGAGTGAGCTCGGTGATCGCCTCGTCGAGAACGTCGGTGGGGTTGCGGCCGGAGCGCTCGCCGACGACTGCGAGGGCGTCGTAGACGATCCGCTCGGCGGTCGACTTCTTGCCGTCCAGCATCACCTTGTTGATGACCTGCTGGACGAGGCGGCTGCGGTACTTGGCGTCGGGAGCGACGACTCGGGTGGTGGCGCGGTTGCGTCTCATCCGGTCGCGGTCAGGACGCCTTGACGCCGTACTGGGAGCGCGACTGCTTGCGCTCGGAGACTCCGGAGGCGTCGAGGGTGCCGCGGACGACCTTGTAGCGGACGCCGGGAAGGTCCTTGACGCGGCCGCCGCGGACGAGGACGACCGAGTGCTCCTGGAGGTTGTGGCCCTCACCGGGGATGTAGGTCGTGACCTCCATGCCGTTGGTGAGCCGCACGCGGGCGACCTTGCGGAGGGCGGAGTTCGGCTTCTTCGGCGTCGCGGTGTAGACGCGCGTGCAGACGCCGCGCCGCTGCGGGGCGGCGGTCCGGGCCTTGCGGCCCTGACCGGACTTCAGTCCGGGGGTGGAGACCTTCTTACGAGGGGTCTTCCGGCCCTTGCGAATGAGCTGATTGGTCGTCGGCACGGCGCGGAATGGTAGCGGTACGGCGCGAGCGGTGGCAACCGGTGGATAATCCGCGGCCGGTGACGTCGACTGGCACCAGCCACCTTCCCGTCCTGGCCGTCGACGTCGATGGCGTCATCAGCCTGTTCGGCTTCGAGGAGCCGCCCGAGCGGGCTCCCTGCAAATTCCACCTGATCGACGGGATGGCCCATTGCATCTCGTTCGCGGCGGGCGAGCGGCTGCGGCGCCTCACCGGCGCCTACGAGATGGTCTGGGCGACCGGCTGGGAGGAGCGGGCCAACGAGTACCTCCTCCACCTCCTCGGCCTGACGCAGCTCCCGGTGATCCGCTTCGGCGGCGACGCCCGATTCGGGAGCGCCCACTGGAAGCTCGGGCCGATCAGCGCCTACGCCGCCGGACGCCGGCTCGCCTGGATCGACGACTCGCTCGACGAGGAGTGCCATCGGTGGGCGCGGGCGCGGCCCGAGCCGACGCTGCTCGTCCCGACCGACCCGGCGCGGGGCATCGAGGACCTCCACGTGGACCTGCTTCTCGACTGGGCGGATGGCCACGGAGATCGCTCCGCGTAAACTACGGAGCCGTACATGGACGTGGGGCTCGAGATGTTCATCCTGATGGGCGTGATCCTGAAGGTCCCGGTGCTCGCTGCCTGCTGGCTGATCTGGCATGCCGTCCG
>DATMCB010000105.1:0-3700 GCA_035558835.1 Solirubrobacterales bacterium | reverse complement strand
TCGCCTCGAGCCTCGCGCTCGCCTTCGCCGCGATGATCAACGTCGCCGAGGTGCCATTCGCCAAGGAGACGCTGGAGGCCGGCGACTCCGGCTATTCGGCCCTCGTCGCCATCTACGGGGTCGGGATCGTCATCGGCGCCTCGCTCGTTTCACGGGTGAGCATCGGCGGCGAGATGCGGCTCCTGCTCGGCGGCATCCTCCTGTTCGGCGTCGCGACCCTCGGGACCGGGATGGCCGGCGCTCTCAGCGTGGCGCTCGTCACCTTCACGCTCGCGGGCTGCGGCGAAGGCCTCGAGGGGGTCGCCGGTCGGCTGATCCTCCAGCGCGACGTCCCGCACGATCTCCAGGGCCGCGTCTTCGCGGTCAAGGAGACCGCCGGATCGTGGGGCTTCGGCCTCGCGTTCGTCGGCGGCGGGGCGCTGGCGAGCGCGCTCGAGCCGAGCCAGGTCTTCCTGATCGCCGGCAGCGGCGCGATCGTCGTCGCCCTGGCGACCGCGATGATGCTGCGTCGGCGGCGGGCGGCGCGAGAGGCCGTCGAGGCCGTGGGCTGATCCGTCCGGCGCCGCTCAGGTGAGGACGAAACGATCCCGGTGGATCGCCTCCTCGGCGCCGCCGGGGAGGATCCCGGCGATCTCGCTGCTGCGCTTGCCGACCAGGCGCTGGAGGATCTCGGAGGAGTGCTCGGAGATCCCCTTGCCGACGATCCCGAGGTCGTCGACGACCTCGACCGGGGCGCCTGCCGCGAAGCTGCCCTCGACGCCGATGATGCCGACCGGCAGCAGCGATGAGCCGCGCTCGCGGAGGACGCGGCCGGCGCCGTCGTCGACGACGATCCGGCCCTGCGCCGGGGTCGCCCAGCGCAGCCAGAGCTTGAAGCTCGGCGCCCGGTCGTCGCGACCGGTGAAGGCGGTGCCGATCCGCTCGCCGCGAGCGGCCGCGAGCAGGGTCCCGGCGACGGTGCCGTCGCAGATCGTCACGCCGATCCCCGAGCCGCTCGCCATCTGGGCCGCGACGACCTTGCTGCGCATCCCCCCGGACCCGAACTGCGAGCCCCGCGAGCCGATCTCGTAGCGGTCGAGCTCGGCGGTGTCGGTGACCTCCGCGACGAGCTCGGCGCCGGCGTCGAGCCGCGGGTCGGCGCTGAACAGCCCCGTCTGGTCGGTGAGCAGGATCAGCTTCCGCGCCTCGATCATGATCGCCACCTGGGCGGAGAGGAAGTCGTTGTCGCCGAAGGTGATCTCGTCGGTTGCGGTGGTGTCGTTCTCGTTGACGACCGGGACGACGTGCCAGGCGAGCAGCCGCTGCAGGGTCTGGCGTGCGTTCAGGTAGTGGATCCGCTGGGACATGTCGAACGCGGTCAGGAGCACCTGTGCCGCCCGAACCCCGCCGGCGGCGAGCCGCTCCTCGTAGGAGCGGAACAGCGAGCCCTGTCCGACCGCGGAAGCCGCCTGGAGCTCGTCGACCGCCGACGGCCGGGAGGCGAGCTCGAGCATCCGCCGGCCGCGCGCAATCGCGCCCGAGGTGACCATCACGATCTCCTCGCCGCCCGCATGCAGCTCGGCCACCTGCGCGCAGGCGCTGTCGAGGACGTCCTTGCGGAGGGCGCCGTCGGGGCCCGCCACGATCGAGGACCCGAGCTTGACGACCAGGGTCATGACCGGCGCACCCGCTCGCAGCCGCTGACGCGGTCGATCAGGTCGACGCGAGCCCGGTCGTGGCCGCGGCCGCAGTTGACGAGCTCGGCGGTACCGTCGGCCGATCGGGCGATATCGCCTCCCCTCCCGCCGCGGATCACGTCGCTGCCGGGCCCGCCGCTGAGGCGATCGGCCCCGGCGCCGCCGATCAGGCAGTCGTCGCCGGGGCCGCCCCGCAGGCGGTCGTCGCCGCCGCGGCCGTGGATCGACTGCGGGCCGGGACCGCCGCTGAGCGCGTCCCTGCGGGAGGTGCCGCTGACGCGCTGCGAGCACGGCTCCACGGGCGGGGGCTCATCCCCGCAGACGGTCGGCGTCGTGTCGGCGAGGCGCCAGACCTCGCCGGTGAGCGAGGCCACGTAGACCCGACCGCAGGAATCCTCGCCGAAGCTGCTCGGATTGCCGGCCAGGAGGCCTTCCGAGCGGTCGCCGGTCGCGTTCGGAAGCCCGAGCACAGTGGAGCGGATCTCGCCCTTGCAGTAGTCGGCGTAGACGTAGCGTCCGGCCAACTCCTCCAGGCCCGGATCGCGGACGACGTACCCACCGGTGATCGCGCAACCACCGGTCGAATGGGCGTACTCCAGCACCGGCTCGGTCAGCCGCAGGCCGGCACAGCCCGTCGATTCGTACGGATGCCGGCCCTCGCGGCAGTCCCAGCCGAAGTCGGCGCCGCGCCCGGCGGCCGGCTGCCGGGCGTAGTCGATCTCCTCCCAGCGGCCCTCGCCGACGTCCCCGACGGCCAGCGCGCCGGTCAGGCGATCGAACGAGAACCGGTAGGGGTTGCGAAACCCGAGGCTCCAGATCTCGGGACGCCCCGTCGTACCGACGAACGGGTTGCCGGCCGGCACCGTGTACGGCCGGGTGCCGCTCCGCCGGGGGTCGATCCGGAGGATCTTGCCGAGCAGCGAGCCCCGGTCCTGCGCGTTCTCGCCGGGGTCACCGCCACCGCCACCGTCGCCGGTGCTGACGTAGAGGTAGCCGTCGGGACCGAACTGGAGCTGCCCGCCGTTGTGGTTCGGGTAGGTCGGGTGAGGAATGGTGAGGACGTTGCGGAGCGTCGCCGGATCGGCCGTGTCCCCGCTCGCCCGGAGCTCGGCGACGTGGATCGCCCCGGCGTCCTTGCCGGTGTAATCGACGTAGAGCAGGCCCGATTCATCGAAGTCGGGAGCTAGCGCCATCGAGAGCAGCCCGCGCTCCTGGAACCCGCTGTCGACGAAGGCGGACAGATCGACGAAGGTCGAGGTGCCGGCAGGCGTCGTCAGCCTGATCCTTCCCGCCCGCTCGACGACGAAGAGGCGATCGGGATCGCCGGGGTCGGAGGTGACGTAGACGGGTTCGGAATAAGCACCGACGCTCTGCAACGACACCGCCCCCGCATGCGGCGCCAGCGCCCCCGCGAGCACCGCGACGAGCGCTCCCAGCCCTGTGCGCACCCACCAACCCATCCGCGGAACGGTAGCCGTCCTGATGGTCATCTACTCCAGCTCGAAGACCTGTTCGCCGACCCGGACCTCGTCGCCCGACTCGAACCCCGAGTCGCGGAGCGCCTTGACGACGCCGATCTCGTGCAGGCGCCGCTCCAGGTAACCGAGCGCTTCTGGGTTCGCCAGGTCGTGCCGCTCGACGAGCATCTCGACGCCGCGACCGACGACCTCGAAGACACCGTCGCCGACCCTGACGACGTCGAACCCCCCCGCTCCCTGCGGCCGGTAGACGCGGTGCTCGGACTCGAACTCGGGAGCGCTCGAACCGCTGCCGCCCGCGGCCGCGTCGGGGACGGCGCCGGAGGCGGCCCGGAAGAGCGCCGCGACCAGCTCGCCGACGCCGGCGCCGGTGGCGGCTGAGATCGCCAGCGGCTCGCTGCCCGGGTGGCCGTCCCGCCAGGCGTCGAGCTCGAGCTCGACCTCGTCGGGCGGCAGCAGGTCGCGCTTCGAGAGCACGACGATCTCCGGCAACGCCGCGAGGCCTGCCCCATGAGCGGCCAACTCGCCGCGGACGACCGCGTAGGC
>DATMCB010000104.1:0-2372 GCA_035558835.1 Solirubrobacterales bacterium | reverse complement strand
GCCCGGACCGGGCTCCAGGAGGCTTGGGAGGCCCCCCGCACGCCGCGTCGTCCCGGTTGCGAATGGGATTGGCCCGCCCGCCGCGGCGCCGTCCGCTCGCGCTGATCGCAGCTCAGTCGGCAGCGCCGCCGTCGATCGCCGCGAGCAGCTCGGCGCCCGCTTCGAGCGCGCGCCGGACCCCGTCGCGATCGACGTTGGCGAAAACGTCACTCGCGCGGTGCAGGTCGGGGATGAAGCCGTCCTGGTTGCTGATCGTCAGCGCCCGCCCGCCGGCCGCGAGAATCGGGCTGCTGTCGTAGGTGAGACCGGCCGGGCGGTCCTCGGGCTTCATCCGCAGGTCCGGCCGGGCGGCCGCGACCCGATCGGCCGCATCGACCAGCCCGGGATCGGCGTCCCATTTGTCGATGACGCCCTCGCGGCGCAGGAATCGGACGCTGCCGGGGCCGCCGACGTTGTCGAAGTTGAGGAACATCCAGCCGTCGGTGTCGCGGGAGTCGCGAAAGGCGCGGGCGCCGAGCGTTCCCGCCTCCTCGCAGCCGGTGATCAGCACCACGACGCGGGTCGATCCGAGCGGTTCGGCGGCGAGTTTCGAGGCGAGCGCGACGACTACGCCGCAGCCGGAGGCGTTGTCGTTGGCGCCGGGAACGTCAGCGCCTCGGATCTCCCTCTCGGCGAGCAGCCCGAGGCTCGCCAACAGCCCACCGCGAACGGCGCCGGCAAGCCCTCTGACACGGCGGGAGACGGACGCGAAGGGCTCCAGCAGCGCCTGCAGGAGGACGAGACCGCCGCTCGCCGCGATCCACGCCGGCATGAAGCGGACGAGGCCCGGGGCGAAGATCAGGCCGCTCCGCGACGTGTCCATGTGAGCGACCAGGCAGACCGTCCGCGCGGCTTCGCCGGCGGGCTCGATCGTCGCGACGACGTTCCGGCTCGGCCGGCGGGAGAGCAGTGCCGACAGCGGGGCCCAGCGAAGTGAGCCCTCGCTGATCAGGCCGGCCGCGGCAAGCCAGCTCAGCGCCGAGCGCAGGACGGGCCGCGAGCGGGGCAACAACGACGGAGCTGCCGCGGCGGCGAGGATCAGCCCGAACGGGGCGGCGAACGTCGAGTAGCCGTCGAAACGCTCCGTGGCGGCGTCGATCCCCGCGGCCCCGAGGCGATCGGTCAGGGCGGCGGCGGCGGCCTCCTCCCCCACCCCGGTCGGCCGCCGCGGGCCGATCTCCTCCGCGAGCTCGGCGATCGTCGTCATCGCGGCGTCGAGGTTCGTCGCAGCGGTGGCGTCGGTCGCCGTCACCGGCCCATCCTACGGTCGGACGGGCCGGATTCCCTGCGATCCTCCCGGGGTGACGTCACGGCAGACACGGTTCACAGAGGCGAGCCTCGCCCTGACGGTCGGGGTCGTCCTCGCCGACTCGTCGATCGTGACGCTGGCGTTGCCGAGCATCCTCTCCGACTACGACGCCACGGTGTTCGGGGTCTCCTGGGTCCTGACCGCCTTCAACCTCGTCCTGGCCCTGCTGATCCTCCCCGCGGTCCGGATCGCTCGCTCCCATCCTCGCGCCGGCTGGTCGGCGGGCGTCGTCGTGTTCGTCTGCGCATCGATCGCCTGCGCAGCGTCCGGGACGGCCGCCGTCCTGATCGTCGCTCGGGTCGCACAGGCAGCGGGCGGTGCGCTGGCCGTCGCCTGCGCGATCGAGCTCCTCGCCCGCCTTCGCGGCAGCCATGAGCTCGCCGCTCCGGTCTGGGGCGCCGCCGGGACGATCGGGATCGCGGTCGGGCCCGCCGTCGGCGGCCTGCTCACCCAGCTCCTCGAGTGGCAGTCGATCTTCATCCTGCAGGTCCCGCTCCTGTTGCTGGTACCGCTTGCGACGGTGATCCGGCCGGCGCCGCCGGAGCCGGGACGCGGCGGCGTCCTCGACCTCAGGCCCGAGGTCGGCCTCGGCCTCCTCTCGGCGGGACTGACGGGCGCCCTCTTCCTGCTCGTGATCCTCCTCACCGAGGGGTGGGGGCTGTCGCCGATCGCGGCGGCCGCGACGGTCTCGGTGATTCCGCTCGCCGCGCTGGCCGCTCGGTGGATCGCCGATCGCGCCGGCCCTCCGACCGCGGCGGCGCTGGCGGGCGGGATCGCCGTCGCCGGCGGCCTTGCGGCGCTCGGGGTCCTGCCCGGCGCATCGTGGGCGCTGACGTTGCAGCCGCAGCTCCTGATCGGGATCGGCCTGGCCCTTGCACTGCCGGTGCTCACCCTCGCCGCGCTCGGCGGCCGCGATCCGAACGGTTCGCGCGCCGCCGCGACGATCGCCGCCCGCCATGCCGGAATCGTGGTCGGGATCCTCCTCCTCGCCCCCGTCCTCTCGGCCCAGCTGACCGCGAAGCAG
>DATMCB010000103.1:0-3679 GCA_035558835.1 Solirubrobacterales bacterium | reverse complement strand
GACGGAGCGGTCCGCGCACCGATCGTGATCGGCCGCGACCACCTCGACTCCGGCTCGGTCGCCTCGCCCTTCCGCGAGACCGAGGCGATGGCCGACGGCTCCGACGCGATCGCCGATTGGCCGCTGTTGAACGCGCTCGTCAACACCGCCTCGGGAGCCTCGTGGGTCAGCGTCCACAACGGCGGTGGCGTCGGGATCGGACGCTCGCTCCACGCCGGGATGGTCTGCGTCGCCGACGGCACCGCCCTCGCCGACGAGCGGCTCGACCGCGTCCTCACCGCCGATCCCGGCACCGGCGTGATCCGCCACGCCGACGCCGGCTACGCGCGCGCCCTCGACGTCGCCCGCGAGCGCGACGTCCGCGTGCCGATGGAGGACTGCGCCGGGGACCGCGGATGAGCGTCCGCGAGATCGTCACGATCGGCGATCCGGTGCTGCGCGAGCCGGCCCGGGAGATCGAGGGCGACGAGCTCGCATCCGCCGCCGTCCAGGAGCTGATCGACGACATGATCGAGACCAAGCGCGCCGCCGACGGCGCCGGGATCGCGGCGCCGCAGGTCGGCGAGTCGCTGCGGATCGCGCTCGCCGAGGTCGAGGGCGTGAACCGGCGGTACCCCTACAAGCCGCCGATCCCGCTGACCGTGATCGTCAACCCGACGATCGAGCCGATCGGCGTGGAGACGGTCGCGATCAACGAGGGCTGCCTCTCGGTCCCGGGCCTGCGCGGCGAGGTCCCCCGCCACCTCCGCGTCCGCGTCCGCTACCGCGACCGCGAGGGGGCCGAGCGGGAGCTCGTCGCGAGCGGGATGACGGCCGGCACCTTCCAGCACGAGGTCGACCACCTCGACGGAGTCCTCTTCTGCGACCGCGCCGACCCGCGGAGCTTCAGCACCTGGGAGCAGTTCGAGCGCCGCCATCGCGACGGGTTCGTCCGCCGGATGGAGGCGCTGACCGAGCGTCTCGCGGCCGAGGACGGCGGATGAGCGCCTACTGGTGCGAGCTCGCCTGGCTCGGCGGCGAGCCGGCCGAGCCCGGCGTCCTGGTCGAGACCGAGGGCGAGCGGATCAAGAGCGTCGAGGCTGGCGTCGCCTCCCCTCCCCCCGGTGCCGAGCGGCTCGCCGGGCTGACGCTGCCCGGCTTCGCCAACGCCCACTCCCACGCCTTCCAGCGAGCGCTTCGCGGCCGCGCCCAGGAGCGCGGCGGCGGCTCGTTCTGGGACTGGCGCGAGCGCATGTACGTGCTCGCCGGGCGAATCGACCCCGACAACTACCTCGCCCTCGCCCGGGCCTGCTTCGCCGAGATGGCGCTGGCCGGGATCACCACCGTCGGCGAGTTCCACTACCTCCACCACCGCCCGGACGGCGGCCGCTACGAGGATCCGAACGCACTCGGCCTCGCCGTGATCGCGGCGGCGCGCGACGCCGGCATCCGGATCACCCTGCTCGACGCCTGCTACCTCGACGGCGGCGTCGGCGAGCCGCTCGCCGCCGGGCAGCGCCGGTTCGGCGACGGCGACGCCGCCGCATGGGCCGAGCGGGTCGAGGCCATGGCCGAGGGACCGGACCACCGCGTCGGCGCCGCGATCCACAGCCTCCGGGCGGTCGATCCCGGGGCGGCGGGAACGGTCGCCTCATGGGCGGCGGCGGGAGGGCGTCCGCTCCACGCCCACCTCTCCGAGCAGCCGGCCGAGAACGAGGCGGTGCTCGCCGCCTACGGCCGCACCCCAGCGGCGGTACTTGCCGACGCCGGTGCGCTCGCGGCTGATTTCACCGCCGTCCACGCCACCCACCTGACCGATGACGACGTGACGCTGCTCGGCGGCGCCGCTGCCTGCTGCTGTCTCTGCCCGACCACCGAGCGCGACCTCGGCGACGGGATCGGCGCCGCCCGCCGGCTCGCCGACGCCGGCTGCCCGCTCGCGATCGGCAGCGACTCGCAGGCGGTGATCGATCCGTTCGAGGAGGCGCGGGCGCTCGAGCTCGACCAGCGGCTCGCGACCGGCGAGCGCGGCATCCACTCGGCCGCGGAGCTGCTCGCTGCCGCAACCGCGGACGGCCACCGCTGCCTCGGCTGGGGGGATGCCGGTCGGATCGAGGCCGGGATGCGCGCCGACCTCGTCACCGTCGCGCTGGCCGGCCCGCGGCTCGCCGGCACCGCGCCGGAGCATGCCCTCGAGTCGGTCGTCTACGCCGCCGCGCCGCCCGATGTCAGCACCGTCGTCAGCGGCGGCCGCGAGATCGTCTCGGGCGGAGCCCACGTGTCGATCGACGTCGGTGCCGAGCTCGATGCCGCGATCGCCGCGCTGGAGGGCGGCTCGGGATGAGCACGCTCGCGATCGACAACATCGGGCTGCTGGTGACCAACGACGAGGCGATCGGAGAGGGACCGCTGGGAGTCGTCCGCGAGGCGGCGCTCGTCGTCGCCGACGGCCGCGTCGCCGCGGTCGAGCCGGTCGGCGCGGAGGCCGACGATCGCCTCGACGCCGGCGGGCGCTGCCTGATCCCCGGCTTCGTCGACAGCCACACCCATCTGATCTTCGCCGGCGATCGCAGCGCCGAGTTCGCAGCGCGGATGGCCGGCCGCGACTACGAGGCGGGCGGGATCCGGGTCACGACCGACGCGACCCGGGCTGCATCCGACGACGTGCTCAGGGCGCTTGCGGCAGCGCGTCGGGCCGAGGGCCTCCGGGCCGGGATCACCCATCTCGAGATCAAGTCCGGCTACGGGCTCGACGTCGACACCGAGCGGCGCTCCTGCGAGCTGGCCGCGGAGCTCACCGACGACGTGACTTTCCTCGGCGCGCACGTCGTTCCCGCCGAGTACGAGGGTCGCGCCGACGACTACGTCGAGCTCGTCTGCGGCGAGATGCTCGCCGCCTGCGCTCCGCACTGTCGCTGGATCGACGTCTTCTGCGAGCGCGGCGCCTTCGACGCCGAGCAGTCCCGGGCCGTCCTCGAGGCGGGCCGGGCGGCCGGGCTCGGCCTCCGCGTCCACGGCAACCAGCTCGGCCCGGGCCCCGGCGCTGCCCTCGCGGTCGAGCTCGGGGCGGCGTCGGTGGACCACTGCACCTACCTGGACGACGCCGACATCGAGGCGCTCGCCGCGAGCGCCACCGTCGCCACCTACCTTCCGGCGACCGACTTCTCGACCCGCCAGCCCTACCCGGACGCGCGCCGCGCGATCGACGCCGGCGCTCGGGTCGCGATCGCCACCAACACCAACCCCGGCTCCAGCAACACGACCTCGATGTCGTTCTGCATCGCCCTCGCGGTCCGCGACCTGCGGATGAGCGCCGAAGAGGCGCTGCAGGCGGCGACCCTCGGTGGCGCCCGGGCGCTGCGGCGCGATGACGTCGGTCGCCTCTCCCCCGGTGCCCGCGCCGACGCCTGCCTGCTCGACGCGGCGAGCTACTCCGACCTCGTCTACCGCCCGGGCGTGCCGCTGGTCGCAGCAACGGTCGCGGCCGGCGAGGTGGTCGCCGGCGGCTTCGGCCAGCGCTGAGGGGCCCCGCTGGCGGCGGTTGGCAGATTGCGGCTCGGATGGCGCCGCGAGCTGCCACCCGCTGAATTCCTAGGCCGGGATCCGGCCCTGGTCGCCGGCGCGGACCTCGCCGCGGCGCAGCATCCGCATCCCGACGAGGACGGCGCCGAGGAACGAGGCGACGGCGAGCGTCACCTGG
>DATMCB010000102.1:0-3198 GCA_035558835.1 Solirubrobacterales bacterium | reverse complement strand
GTCGTCTGGGGCATCGAGGCCCTCGGCGTGATCGAGGAGCGCCTGCGAGGTGCCCTTGTCGCCGTTCACTTCACCCTCGAAGCCGAGATCGCCGGCGTTCCCCGAGCTGTTGTTCTGGAGCGTGTCGAAGAAGTTCGAGCTGAGCTGCTCGGTCTCGGCCGTGATCGAGCTCAGGTCACTGACGTAGTTCTGAAACGAGCGATCCTTGCGGGCGTCGAGACAGCCGCGAAACGCGATCACGATCAGGATCAGCAGGACGATCGCGCCGAGCAGCAGCCCCGCCTGCCGGGCCCGCGCCTGCTGTTTGCTCGCGGGCGGTCGCGGCCCATGGCCGCCCGACGCCGCCGCCCTGCCGGGACGCGCCGGCTCTCTTTCGTCCCCGTAGGGAGGCTCGTGTGGGTCGTCCTCGTCGAAGAAGTCCACGGCTGAGAAGGCCTTTCGCCGTTGCCAGTATGACCCCTACATCGGGCGTCACGGCGCCAAGCCGGATTCGACGTCCCCGCCGGCTCGCGGCTCCGCAGGCGCCGCGACCGGGTCGTCGGCTCCCTCGCTTGCCGCGCCGCGCCGCTGCAGCGTCCGCCGGAGCTGCGCGATCGACCGCCGGACGACGCCCGGCTCGATCGCCGAGATGACCGCGAGGTAGGCGCAGGCGCCGGCGAGCAGGGCGGCCGCCAGGGTCAGCGGCGCCACCCAGGGAAGCGTGTCGGAGACGACCCGGGCTGCAGCCCAGGCGACGGCACAGCCGAACAGGACGGGCCGGACCGCCCGCCACTGCGCGGCCACCGGTACCTCGAGCCAGCGGGCGGCGGCCCACATCCGGATCACCAGCGAGACGACGACGTGGGCGAGCAGCACCCAGGCGACGATCTCGATGTCGCCGAACGCCGCAGCGAGGATGACTCCGGCGAGAAACGCCGGCAGGGTCGCCGCCGAGGTTCCGGCGTTCAGCCCCGCCCGGCCGACGGAGTTCATCAGCCAGCCGATGCTCGCCTCGATGTGGTTGAGCGTCCCCCAGACGCCGAGGATCGCCAGCACGCCGGCCATCGGCAGCCACTGGGAGCCGTAGACGGTGATCGTGAACGGCTCGGCGGTCGCGCTGAGCAGGATCCCGGTCGGGCAGGCGACGAGGGCGACGAGGCGGAGGACCGAGAGGAAGGAGGCGGTGACGCTCTCGCCGCGGTGGCGCATCCGCGCGAAGCCCGGGAAGGTCACCTTCGCGACCGGCTCGGTGATCGCCCAGTAGGGGAGCTCGGCGATCCGGAAGGCCATCGAGTAGTAACCGAGCTGCGCCGATCCGAGGAAGCCGCCGACCGACATGTAGTCGGCGTTGAGCTCGACGTAGGCGAGCCCCGACTGCGCGAGGAAGCCGCGGCCCTCGCGGATCGCCGTGCCGGCGCTGTCGCGGTCGAAGGACGGGCGGATCCGGTAGGGGCTGGCCGCGGCGAGCGTCACCGTGAAGACGAGCGTCCCGGCGACCTGCCCGGCGACCAGTGCCCAGACGCCGGCCCCGGCGATTGCGGCGCCGATCGCAACCGCCGCATAGGTGACGCTCTGGGCGAGCTGGCACTGGAATCGGCGCCAGAACTCGAGCTCGCGCTGGAGGATCGTCGAGTAGAACCAGGTCGGAGCGTTGAGGATCACGGTGGCGCCGAGGACCGCGAGGATCGGCGTCAGGTCCGGCTCGTCGAAGATCGAGGCGGCGAGCGGGGCGGTGCCGGCGACGAGCAGCGCCGTCAGCAGGCCCATCAGCAGCATCAGCGTGAAGATCGTGCCGCTGATCCTGTCGTCGAGGTGCTTGCGGACGACCAGCGTGCCGCCGAGGCCGAGATCGCTGAACAGGGCGAGGAGGCCGATCGTGACGCTCGCGAGGGCGACGACGCCGAAATCGGACGGCGTCAGGATCCGGGCGAGGACGAGTGTGGTCCCGAACGTGATCACCTTGTTGCTGGCGAACATCAGGACCGTCGAGAAGACGCCGCGGACGGCCTTCTCCTCGAGCCGACCGGAGCGAGGGATGTCGTCGTCGGAGCTCATCCGACGCTGCTTCCGGTCAGTCGCCGCCGGGCCGCTGGGCGCGGACGGCGATCAGCATCTCGTAGTCGGGGTCGCGCGGCTCGAGCTCCTCGCGGCGCAGCTCCTCGGCCGCGAGGCCGTAGAGGAACGCGCTCGCGGCGAGCACGTTGCCGTAGGCCTCGACGCGAACCCCCTCCGGCGCGAAGGCGGACTCGAACATGCGGCGCGCCGACAGCGTCGTGAAGCGCCAGTAGTCGCCCCAGAGGTCGCGGTCGGGACGGCAGCTCTGGGTGATCCCGGGGATCGTGACGAGCGCAACCCCGCCGGGCTTCAGCATCCGCTGCAGGGTCGCGATCGAGGCCTCGACCTCGTAGATGACGTGCAGGGTCTGCGTGCAGATCACGCAGTCGAAGCGGTCCTCGGGGATGCCGGCGCCGGTGGAGAGGTCGCCGACGATCGTCGCGATCGGGTTCGACGCGTCGGCGTGGAGGACGTCGAGGGCGGTGATCGCCGAGTCCCCGTCGGGGGAGCCGGTCCAGCCGCCGAACCGGCGCGCGTAGTCGTCGCCGCCGACCTCGAGGACATGGCCCTGGATGTCGCCGCCCCCGTAGCCGGACGATCCGCCGTGGCGGCGCAGGAAGTCCTCGACGTAGTAGCGGTCGACCGGCAGGCCGCGGGCCATCCCGAAGCCGCGACTGATCGGCGCCACTCGCCGGAGGTCGCCGAAGTTGACGTAGCCGGGCGCCGGCGAGCGCCCGGTCGTCCGAGCGAGGATTCGCCGCGGCGGCCGCAGTGCTGCCCGCCGGGCAGCACGCAAAGCCCGCGCGCCGGCGCCGGGCCGGGGCTCAGCGGCCACGGTGCGCCCTCCGGAGCACGTAGGTGAGCTGGGATGCGAGGTGGGCGATCGACGCGCCGCTCGGGTAGAGACGTCCCATGAGGAAAGGATCGGTGTCGGCCCGGACGGCGACGCCGCTGGTGGTGAAGCCGCAGGCGAACCCGGCATCGCGCGCGGCGGCCGCGACCCGCTCGTCGGCGTCGCCGTGCGGGTAGGCGATCGCGCGGAGCGGCGTCCCGGCCGCCTCGGACAGATCGGCGACGCCGTTCCGCATCGCCCGATCGAGGTCGTCATCGGGGAGGGTCGGGAGCCGTTCGTGGTCGCGGGTGTGAAAACCGATCTCAGCGCCG
>DATMCB010000101.1:0-8172 GCA_035558835.1 Solirubrobacterales bacterium | reverse complement strand
CGTTTCAGCGGCAGCATCTCCGCGCCCGCGTTGAGCTCATGTGCCTCCAATCGCACGGTGACGATCTGGAACAGCGTTCCGGGGCCCGACATCAAGAAGGCCACGACGAAGACCGTCGCCGACGGCTCGTTCTCCATCGCCTATACGCCGTCGCCGGGCGACTACTACGCGAAGGCGAATCCCGCGACCCTCGCCGGCGTCGCCGACTGCCTGTTGGCGACTTCGCCGATCATCGCAGTCGGCTGATCCGAGCGGACCGCACGAGGTTCGGGGCGCGGTGGGCGGATTGGCCCTGAGGGCGGGCGGTTGCGGGCGGTGCGGCGCCGTCGGCCTCGACGGCGGCAGCCGCTACCTTCGTCTCGATGGAGTCTTCTGATCCGACCCGTCGTCCGCACGGCAGGCTCGAGACCGCCGAGCGGCTGATACCCCCGGCCGAGCCGGGGCCACGCCGCGCCGGGGGCATGGACCCCGACAAGCTGCGGGAGCCGACGCCGTTCCTCGAGCGGCGGATGCCGTCCTCGCCGTTCCCGGCGATCGCCGACTACGCCTTCCTCTCCGACTGCCACACCGGAGCGCTGATCGCTCCCGACGGGACGGTCGAGTGGCTCTGCCCGCCCCGCTTCGACTCGCCGAGCGTGTTCGCGGCGGTGCTCGATCGCGCCGCCGGCGGCTGGCGGTTCGGGCCGTCGAACACCGGCCGCCCGGTCGGCCGCCGCTACGAGCCGGGCACGAACATCGTCGAGACGACGTGGATGACGCCGACCGGCTGGCTGATCGTCCGCGACGCCCTGATCGTCGGCCGCTGGCGCTCCCGCGAGTCGACGAAGGCGACCGCCCACACGCGGCCGCCGTCCGACTTCGACTCCCATCACGTCTTCGTCCGCAGCGCCCGCTGCGTTCACGGCACCGTCCACCTCGAGCAGGTCTGCGAGCCGGTCTTCGGCTACGGCAAGCGGCCCGCGACCTGGAGCCGCCCCGGGCCCGAGCACGGGATCGCCGACGCCAGCGACGGCGAGAGCACGCTGCGGCTCCACAGCGACGTCAACATCGGGATCGAGGGCGGCAGCGCCCGCGCCCGTCGCCGCCTCGACGCCGGCGAGGGCTGCTTCTTCGCGCTCTCGTGGTCGTCGCGGCTCGACGGACCCGACAGCTTCGAGGCGGCCGAGGCGGCGCTCGACACGACCTCGCGGTTCTGGCGCTCCTGGCTCGCCTCCGGCGATTTCCCCGACCACCGCTGGAGCGATCACCTGCAGCGCTCGGCGCTCGTCCTCAAGGGGCTCACCTACCTTCCGACCGGGGCGATGGTCGCCGCACTGACGACGTCGCTGCCGGAGACGCCCGGCGGCGTCCGCAACTGGGACTACCGCTACACGTGGATGCGCGACGCGACCTTCACGCTGCAGGGCATGCACGCTCTCGGGCTGAGCTGGGAGGCCGACGACTTCATCCAGTTCGTCGGCGACGTCGAGCGGAACGAGGACGGGGGGCTGCAGATCATGTACGGGATCGGCGGCGAGGCGGAGCTTCCCGAACACGAGCTCGATCACCTGACCGGCTACGAGGGCGCGCGCCCGGTCCGGGTCGGCAACAACGCCTACGAGCAGCGCCAGAACGACGTCTTCGGGGCCGTGCTCGACTCGATCTACCTGCACCAGAAGGAGTACGGGCACATCTCGCCGCGGCTCTGGCCGGTGATCGAGGACCAGGCGCGATGCGCGACCGAGGTCTGGCGCCTGCCCGATCACGGCATCTGGGAGGCCCGCGGCGAGCCGCGCCACTACGTCAGCAGCAAGGTGATGTGCTGGGTGGCGCTCGACCGGGCCGCGCGGATGGCCGCCCGCCGCGGCTACGAGGGCCTCGCCGACGAGTGGCGGCTGATCGCCAACGAGATCCACGCCGACGTGCTCGCCAACGGCGTCGACGATCGCGGCGTCTTCACCCAGCACTACGACACCGATGCTCTCGACGCCTCGAACCTGTTGATCCCGCTCGTCCGCTTCATGCCGCAGGGCGACGAGCGCGTCCGCGCGACGGTCCTCGCGATCGCCGAGGACCTGACCGAGAACGGCCTCGTCCTCCGCTACCGGACCGACGAGACCGACGACGGGCTCGAGGGCGAGGAAGGGACCTTCCTGATCTGTTCGTTCTGGCTCGTCTCGGCGCTGCTCGAGATCGGCGAGCGCAAGCTCGGCCGCGAGCTGTGCGAGCGGCTGCTCAAGGATTCGAGCCCGCTCGGCCTCTACGCCGAGGAGCTCGAGTCAGCCTCGGGTCGGCATCTCGGCAACTTCCCGCAGGCCTTCACCCACCTCGCGCTGATCAACGCCGTCACCCACGTGATCCGCGACGAGCGGGCGATGCCGAGCCTCTACGAGGACCTGCACATGTAGTCATCGCACCTGGGGGCGGAAGCTGGTGCTGAGCAGCTCCGCGTCTGCGACCAGGCGCGGCGGCGCGCCGGCGCCGATCGAGGTCGCGAGGTAGTAGCGGTAGGGACCGGCGGCGCGCAGCGTCACCCGGTAAGGACCGGCGGCGCCACCGTCGACGGGGACGTCGGCTTCGAGCACGGCGATCGAGGTCTCCGGGCTCGGCCCCTCGACGCGGTCGGTGACACGGGCGTTGTCGCCGAGCCCTTCGAGGCCGGCGAGCGACTGGTCGACGAACTCGTCGAAGTCGAGCTTCGGGTCGCGGTCGACCCAGAGGGTCGCGACGCCGAGGCCGTCGTCGGAGGTCGCGGCGAAGCTCGCGCCCTCGGGGGGATTGGTACGGCGCCAGCTGTCGGGCAGGGCGATCGCGAAGCCCTTCTCCTCGACGAACTGGGGATCGCTGATGACCGAGGGGGGCTCGGCCTCCGCGGCCGGCGACGCCGTCGTCGCTCCCTCCTCGCTGGAGCCGCCGCCGGCGACGACGACGATCACCACGACGGCCGCGACCGCGATCGCCAGCCCCGCAGCGGCGGGGCCCCAGCGGCTGTAGCGGACGGCATCGAAGCCATCGGCGATCCGCAGCCAGAGGCCTTCGATCGCAAAGGTGAGTCGGTCCCAGAGGTCGCGGATCACTGCTTCTTGGTTCGCGGCATCGCGCCCGGAGCCTGCGTGCCGGTTCCGGAATCGTGGCACCGGCCAACCTCCGGCAGGCGGCCGGACGCCGTCACGTCCGCCGCTTCGGGACAATCGGTGCGTGCTCCACGCACCTTTCGAGTGGCTCTACGGAAAGCTGGGATCGCGCTATCCGGCGGTGTTCGTCACCCTCGAGCTGCAGGCCGGGTTCCTCGTCACCGCGGCAACCGTGGCGCTCCTCGCCGCCTACTACAACGCGTCGCTCACCGACTTCCTCTGGGTGCTCGCCTTCGCGACTGCGCTGACGGCGGCGGCGCTCGGCTGGGGGCTCCATCGGATCCTCCCCTGGCTGCAGCCGATCCGCGCCTGGATCGCCGGCGCTCGCGACGAGGAGAGCACCGAGCGTGCCTGGGTGGCGGCGGTCGGGCTGCCGCTGACGCTCGTCCGCCGCGAGCTCTTCTTCCCGGTCGTGGCGGTGGTGCTGCCCTCGTGCGTCGCCGCAGTCCTCATCCTCGACCTCTCCTGGCTCGACTTCTTCCCGCTCGCGATCGCCGGCTCGGTCGCCGTCGGCTACGGCGCGATCCTCCACCACCTCACGATCGAGGCCGGGATGCGCCCGGTGTTGATCGACATCAACCGCTCGTCCACGCCGCGGACCAGCGCCGAGATCGAAGCTCTGCCGCTGCGCTGGCGGCTGCTTCTGGCGCTGCCGATGATCAACGTGATCACCGGCGTCGTCGTCGCCGCGATCGCCGGCGCCGACAACCTCGGCGTCACGGTCCTGGTCGCGATCGGCGTCGCGACGACGATCTCCCTCGAGCTCACGGTCCTGCTCTCGCGCTCGGTGCTCGGCCCGCTCGCCGACCTCCGTCGGGCGACCGGCGCGGTCGCCGAGGGCGACTTCGACGTCGCCGTGCCGATCACCACCGCCGACGAGATCGGCGACCTCGCCTCCTCGTTCAACGAGATGGTCGACGGCCTCCGCGAGCGCGAGCGGATCCGCCGGGCGTTCGGGACCTACCTCGATCAGGACGTCGCCGAGCACATCCTCAGCGAGGGCTTCTCCGAGCGGGGCGAGCTCGTCGAGGTCTCGATCCTCTTCACCGACGTCGTCGACTTCTCGAGCTTCGCCGAGTCGAACCCGGCCGACGAGGTCGTCGGCTGCCTGAACGCGCTGTTCGAGGTCATCGTGCCGGTGATCTCCGCCGCGGGCGGCCACGTCGACAAGTTCGAGGGCGACGGGCTGATGGCGGTCTTCGGTGCCCCGGGGATCGCTCCCGACCATGCCGACCGGGCGCTCCGGGCCGGCCTCGAGATCGACCGCCTCGTCAACCACGAGGGCGAGGGCGGAGAGTTCGAGGTCGGGATCGGCATCAACACCGGCCGGGTCCTGGCCGGCTCGATCGGCGGCGGGGGCCGGCTCAACTTCAGCGTCATCGGCGACACCGTCAACGTCGCGGCCCGGGTCGAGGCGGCGACCCGCGAGACCGGCGACCACCTGCTGCTGACCGAGGCGACCCGCGAGCGGCTCGCCGGCACGGTCGAGCTCGAGTCGCGCGGCGAGCGCGACCTGCGAGGGCTCGACCGCCCGATCCGCCTCTACGCACCGCCCGGCGAGCCCGGCGGGGTCCAGCGCGACGCCGTCGAGGCGGTTCGCTCCGTGTACGCTCGCGTCCGTGGCAACCGCGGCTAAGACCGAGGGCGGAGTCGCCAATCCGGGGGCGCTGCACGGCGGCAGGCTCGCCGCCAAGGCCCTCCGCGATCGCGGCGTGACCCACCTCTTCACGCTCTCCGGCGGCCACCTGTTCAGCCTCTACGACGGCTGCCGCGAGGAGGGCATCGCGGTGATCGACGTCCGCCACGAGCAGGCGGCGGCCTTTGCCGCCGAGGGCTGGGCGAAGGCGACCCGGACGCCCGGCGTCTGCGCTCTGACCGCCGGGCCCGGCGTCACCAACGGCGTCAGCGCGATGGCGAGCGCCGCCGCCAACGGCACCCCGATCGTCGTCCTCGGCGGCCGCGCGGCCGAGGGCCGCTGGGGGAGCGGCAGCCTCCAGGAGATCGACCACCTTCCGTTCGTCTCGCCGCTCGTCAAGTCGGCGGAGACCGTCAAGGACCCGGCCGCGATCGGCGATGCGACGGTGCGGGCGCTCGACCTCGCCGCCGCCGCCCCGACCGGTCCGACCTTCCTCGACTACCCGCTCGACGTCGTCTTCATGGACGCCGACGCCGAGATCCCGCCGCCGCCCGCGCGGGCATCCGATCCCGCCGACGCGATCGAGGAGGCGGCCGAGCTCCTCGCCGCCGCCGAGCGGCCGGCGATCATGGCCGGGACGGGGCTGTACTGGGCCGGGGCCGAAGAGCAGCTCCGCGAGCTCTCCGAGCGCCACGGCATCCCGGTCTTCCTGAATGGGATGGGCCGGGGCTGTCTGCCGGCCGACCATCCGAACGCCTTCAGCCGCACCCGCGGACTCGGGCTCGGCGAGGCCGACGTCGCGATCGTGATCGGCGTCCCGCTCGACTTCCGGCTCGGCTTCGGAGCCGCGATCGGCGCCGACGCGAAGCTGATCCGCGTCGACGTCGAGCCGAACCGACTCGAGCGCAACCGCGCCGCCGACGTCGACCTCGTCGGCGACGTCGGCGGGACGCTCGCCGCCCTCGCGGAGGCGGCCGCTCCCGCCGATCGCTCCGTCTGGACCGGCCGGCTGCGCGAGGAGGAGCAGGTGAAGCGCGCCGCCGAGGCGGAGGAGCGGGCTGACCCGCGGGGGCCGCTTCATCCGATGCGGCTCTACGAGGAGCTCGGCCAGGTCCTCGACCGCGACGCGATCGTGATCGGCGACGGCGGCGACTTCGTCTCCTACGCCGGCCGCGTCATCGAGACCTTCGAGCCGGGCACCTGGATGGACCCCGGTCCGTTCGGCTGCCTCGGCGCCGGGCCCGGCCAGGCGATCGGGGCCGCCTGCGCGAAGCCGGGCCGGCAGGTCTGCCTGCTGCTCGGCGACGGCGCGTTCGGCTTCAGCGGCCTCGAGTTCGACACGATGGTCCGCCACGGCCTGCCGGTCGTCGGGGTGATGGGGAACAACGGGATCTGGGCGCTCGAGAAGAACCCGATGGAGTACCTCTACGGCTATTCGATCGCCGCCGAACTGCAGCCGGAGACGCCGTACGAGCAGGTGATCGAGGCACTCGGCGGGCACGGCGAGCTCGTCCGCGAGCCCGACCAGCTGCGCCCGGCCCTCGAGCGCGCCTTCGCCTCCGGCAAGCCGGCGCTCGTCAACGTCCTCACCGATCCTGACGTGATCTACCCGCGCCGGGCCGTCCTCGCCTGACGGTGGGACTCCGGGTCGGGCGCCACAACTTCGCCTACGTCACCTACGACGCGGCGAGCGACGTCATCTATGCGAAGGACGACGACTCGCCCTCGGCGCGCCGTGAGCGCACCCCGGAGGGCCATGTCTGGCTCTTCGACGAGGACGACCGCTTCCACGGGATCGCGCTGATGGAACCGCGCGAGCGCCTCGAGCGCGACGGCGCCGTCCACGTCTCGCTGCCGAGCGGCGAGCTCGAGCGCGCCGTCGGGGTCGACTTCACGGTCCGAGCGGCCGGTTGATCAGGCCGCTGATCAAGAGGCCGGAGCGGCGATCGTGCCGGCGACGGTCCCGGCGGCGTCGCTGATCCAGAGCATCCCGTCGGCGCGGTGGAGCGTTGCCGCCCCGTGACCGATCCCGGACCGGAACTCGGCCTCGAGGATGGCGGTCGGAGCGGCGGCGCTCGGCAGGGCGAGATGCTCCTCGGCCGGCTGCCAGTACCAGAGGTTGCTGACGTGACCGGCGAGGTCGATCAGCGATCTGCCGAACCACCAGTCGAAGCGCTCGGCACCGGCCGGGGGTTCGGCCGGGTGGCGGAGCGAGGCGCGGGCCTTGCGGCCGGCGGCGCTCGGTCCGTAGATCCGCTCGAACTCCGCCGGCAGTCGCGCCGGCAGCCGCGTCTGCGGATCGACGTGGACCCAGATCGCCTCGGCG
The DNA here is from genome assembly GCA_035558835.1 of Solirubrobacterales bacterium. Classification (GTDB taxonomy): domain Bacteria; phylum Actinomycetota; class Thermoleophilia; order Solirubrobacterales; family 70-9; genus RHKX01. The sequence goes on along the minus strand of DATMCB010000101.1, from coordinate 1,097 downwards.
GTGACATCGGCGCCGCCGTCGCCGGTGATCGTCGTCGTCCGCTCGGCGACCGACTTCGCCTTGCCGCTGCACCAGGTCGTCACGGTCAGCTCCTCGGGGAACGAGGGAAGGCGGCGGATGTCGAGCCGCAGGCGGCGGATGATCCAGAAGGCGTCGGCCCCGAAGCCCGAGTCGAGCCCGTCGGCGAAGGCGGTCTCCTGCAGCCAGCGGGCCACCGCGAAGGCGTGAGCGCCGCCATCGGCGGCGACGTCGGCGGCGCCGACCCGGTGGCGGTCGGTGAACGTCCGGCCGGCCGGCTCGTCGCTCACGCGATCAGCCGCCGGTCGACTCGACGTGCTCCTTGAGGCCCTCGGCGGCGCCCTTGGTCAGGAACTCCTTGACCTTGCCCTCGACCGGACCGCGCAGGAGCATCCCGAGCATCCGTCCGGGGTCGACGGCGAGTGCGAACGTCGCTTCGGTCCGCTCGGCGGCGAGCTCGACGAACTCCCAGGAGCCCTCGAGCGTCTTGACGTCGCCCTCGACCTGCACCCAGCTCATCCCCGCCGGTTCGCCGTCGTAGGAGAAGCGGAGGCGCTGCCGGGTCTTCTTGACGACGGCGTCCGATGTGGTGTCGACGAGGGTCGCGCGCCCCTGCTCGTCGCTCTCCAGGGTCTCGACCGTCTCGAGGGCCGGTTGCCAGGTGGGCGAGGCGGGGACGTCGGCGGCGACCGCGTAGACGCGCTCGCGCGAGGCCTCGATCTCGACCGTCCAGCTCGCCGTCAGGGTTCCCACCGCGGCCCACCCTAAGGCACGTAGAGTCCGGTCGATGTCGAAGCCGCGCCCTGACATGCCGCCGTTCGGCGAGCCAGACCTCCGCGACGACCCGATCGAGCTGTTCGCGGGCTGGTTCGAGCGCGCCGTCGCCGAGGTGCCGCTCGCAGAGTCCGTCTGCCTGGCGACCGTCGATGCGGACGGGATGCCGGACGCCCGGATGGTCCTCCTCAAGGGCTTCGACGAGCGCGGTTTCCGGTTCTTCACGAACGAGGAGTCGATCAAGGGCCGCCAGCTCGCCGAGCGGCCGACGGCGGCGCTGGTCCTCTACTGGCGCGAGCTCGACC
>DATMCB010000100.1:0-5252 GCA_035558835.1 Solirubrobacterales bacterium | reverse complement strand
CCCCCGAGCGGGCCGGGCGTGCACTGGGCGAGCTCACCGGTGCCGGGCGCGAGGCCGACCGGGCTCGGTATCCAGCGACCGTCCGGAGGCGCGGACACGAAGCGGAGCGGATCGGCATCGGACGCCGAGCTGACGCTTCCGTCGAGGCGGCAGCGGCCGTCGGCGCGGCCGCCGCTTCCGGCGAAGTCGAGCGTGACGCGCTCGCCGCCGGCGGACCGGTAGCTGAAGCGCCCGTGGACCCGGCCGGGGACGGTGCCGAGCAGGTCCCAGCGTCCATACGACCGATCGAAGTCGGCCTGGGTGAAGCGGTGATGACCGAACTGGGCACTGTCCCGGTCGGGGCTGTCGAAGGCGACCCGGGCGCTCGCGTCGTCGCTGCGGGTCCTCGCCGTCAGCGACAGGTACGGCCCGGTGTCGGTGCCGTACGCCGGGCAGTCGGCCCGCACGACGACGCCGGCCCGATCGACCAGCGTCGCCGAGCCCTGGTCGGCAGAGCGGAAGTGGACCTGCTCGGCCTCCGCTGCGCCCCGCGGTCGATCGCCACCACCACATCCGGCGAGCAGGCTCGCGGCAACGAGAGCGACTGCGAATCGACGCATCGCCATGGATACGCACCGCACGCCCCGAGCGGTCCACTACCGACCGGCGCGGGCGCCGTCCGGCGGCCCCGTCGCGGTCAGTCGGCGGCGGCCTCGGCGACGGGCGCCGGGCTCGCGAGCTCGGCGTAGATGGCGGCGGTGCGGCGGGCGACGTCGGACCAGTCGAAGCGGAGGACGTGCTCGCTCGCCTCGGCGACGAGGCGCTCGCGGAGGTCGGCGTCGGTGAGGACCCGCTCGACCATCCGTCCGAGCTCCTCGGGATCGCGGGTGCGGAACCGGAGGCCGACCTCGCCGTGGGGAACGACCTCGCGGAGACCGCCGGTGTCGGCGACGATGCAGGGACAGCCGGAGGCCATCGCCTCGAGGGCGACGAGCCCGAACGGCTCGTAGATCGAGGGGACCACGCAGACGTCGGCGATCCGGTAGAGCAGGTGGAGGACGTCGTCGCCGATCCAGCCGAGGAAGGTGCCGTGCTCCATCAGGCCGAGGTCGGTTGCCTGCTTCTTCAGCTCGCTCTCGTGGGTGCCGGAGCCGGCGACCAGGAAGCGCGTCCCGGGAACGCGCTCGATCAGCTCCGGCATCGCCTCGAGGGCGATCTGGAACCCCTTCTCGTAGACGAGCCGGCCGATCAGGAGGACGAGGCGCTCGCCGGGCGCCGCGAATTCGGCCCGGAGCCGTTCCAGCTCGGATTCCTCGCCGAGCGGCAGATCCTCCGGGTCGATCCCGTTCGGGATCACCGCGATCCGCGCTTCCGGCACGGCGAAGATGTCGGAGATCTGCTCGCGCATGTACGCCGAGCAGGCGATCACGCGGTCCGACCGGTTGCTGATCCAGCGCTCGACGCCGTGGATGTAGGACTGCGGATGCGTCTCGACCCAGCCCTGGTGGCGGCCGTGCTCGGTCGCGTGGATCGTCGTCACGAGCGGCGCCCCGAAGCGGCGAGCGAGGTGATCGCAGGCGGCGGCGACGAGCCAGTCGTGCCCGTGGACGACGTCGAAGTCGTAGCGATCGCCGAGCCCGACTCCGGCGGCGAGCATGTCGGCGTTCATCCGCTCGACCCAGGTGACGAACTCGCCGAGGTCGCGGGGCCGGCTCGGCTCGAGTACCCGATGGACGTTGACGCCGGCGACGACCTCGCTGCGCGGCGACTCGTCGCTGCCGCGGGTGAGGACGTGGACCTCGACGCCGAGCTCGACCAGCCCCTCCGAGAGCTTGCGGACGTGGCGGGCCAGGCCGCCCTCGATCAGCGGCGGGTACTCCCAGGAGAGGATGAGGATGCGGCTCACGTGCTTGGAGGGCTCTGGCTCAAGGCTCGAGCAGCGGCGCCGGGGTCAGGTCGGGCGCGAGGCTGCGCATCGTCGGTTCGGTCGACGGCGCGCATTCTATGGCCTCGAAGAGCGCCCGCGAATGGCCGAGCGCACGCTGGAACGGGTAATCGCCGGTCTTCCTTCCGTAGTCGAGAAATGCCCAGTCGCTCGACTGGAGCGCGATCAGCTCGCGAGCCGCGCGGCTGAGCGCCGGCCCGCGGAGGCCGCCCGCCGATGCCTCCCGGAGCAGCCGCAGCTCGGCCCTCCGCGCCCCCCAGGCGAGATCAGCGACCGGCGGCGAGTCCCAGGTCCGCCGGTCCTTGCCCTCACCCCAGGTCGACGCTGCGAGCGACCGCGATTCCGGCTCGTGCACCGCCGCCGCATCGCCGAGCGTCAGCATCCGCACGCCGGCCGCCGGCAGTGCCGCGATCGCCGCCTCGAGCCAGGCCGGCCCCTCCCACCACCAGTGCCCGAGCAGCTCGGTGTCGATCGCGAACGTGAGCAGGCCACGGCGGCCGGTTACCTCGCGATAGGCGGACAGCCGGGCGGCGACGGCGGCGGCGAAGTCCCGCCCCTGCTCGCCGGCGTGGGTGGCAGCGGCGGCGGGATCGTACGGCTCACCCGAGATCGCCCACGGCCGGCAGCCGCGCAGCGACTTGGCGTGGAAGTCGACGTAGCCGGGATACGAGGGGTATCCCTCCCACGACCACAGCCAGCGGATCGCCTCCCAGTCGATCGGGAAGGCGGTCACGGCGGCATCGGTCGCGATCGGACGGAGCGCCGCGGCGGCCGGCTCGTGAGCCGACTGATCGGTGCAGAAATGCTCGAAGCCGAGCTCGGCCAGGAGGTACTCGAGCCCGGCCTCGTAGGCGCACTCGGGAAGCCAGACGCCGCGCGCCGGCCCGAAGCGGCGCCGGTGCGAGCGGATCGCGACGTCGAGCTGGAGCATCCGGCCCTCGCGGGTCGCGATCAGCGGCAGGAGTGCATGCGTGGCCGTCGATGTCATCAGCTCGAGGCGACCGGGCCCGGCGGCGTCCCGGAACGCCGCGAGCGGCTCGTCGCCGAGCTCCTCGAGACTGTCGAGCGCGTCGCCGTAGCGGCCGGCCTCGGCCTCGCAGGCGGGGACCAGCGCCGCCTCGACGTCGCGGGCGTCGCGCTCGGCCGAGTCGACCCGGAACTCGCGCACGAACGCCCGCATCCGCTGCGCTACGGCAGCGTCTTCGAGCTGGTCGGCGAGGACCGGCGTCACCGTCAACGTCAGATCGCGCGCGATCGCCAGCACCGGGAGATGGGAGCGGACGAACGCGTCGAAGAGCCATTCCTCGCCGAACGGATAGGTGCCGAAGCCCGCGACATAGGGCATGTGCGAGTGGAGGACGATCGCGATGTCGCCGACGCTCCCATCCGGATCGCTGCCGCCCCCACCCTGCTGTCTGCCGGCCGCTGTCGGCGCCGCGGTCATTCGCGGCAGACGGCCACGAAGTCCAGCGCCTTGTCGAGGTCGGCCTCGCCGGCGGGCCGGAGCACGAAGTCGGAGGCGCTGATCGCCGGCGTGAAACGGTCGTAGAACGGCTTCGTGATCCTCAGCAGCGAATGGATCCGGTCCCAGCCCAGCCCGATCGCGCGCGCGTGGACCGCGAGCTTGCCGGCATGGAAGAGCCCGTGGATCTCGACCGAGCCGAACGCCGGCTCGAGCACGGCCCGGTACTCGGCGATCGTGTACTCGCGGAGATGCCAGGGGTTGTCCGACTTCTCGGCGCCCTCGGGCGCGAGGGTGAGCCGGTTCGGCGTCGAGATGAACGCCAGCGGGGCGGCCGTCGCGATCGCGCCGAGCAGCGCCGGAACATCCTCGATGTGCTCGATCGTCTGCAGGAAGACGATCGCGTCGAACGGTCCGGCGACGTTCTCGACGAGATCGCGCTCGAATCGCAGGTTCGGTCGCACGTAGCGGGCCTTCGCATGATCGTGGGCCTCCGGGTTGGCGTCGATCCCGACGACCTCGGCGGCCCTGTCGGCGAGGACATCGGAGCCGTAGCCCTCCCCGCAGGCGAGGTCGGCCACGCGCATCCCGTCGACCCGCGCCGCGATCCACTCGTAGACGGCGAGGTGGCGGCGGAACCAGTAGTTCTCCTCGGGGACGTCGGGGAGCGTCCGCTCACCGGTCAGCTCGAGCGCCGGGACGCCCTCCGGCTGGCCGGACTGGACGTAGCGCCGCGGCGTTTCGGGGACGGGAGGGCTCACCGGGCGGCGGACGCTACAGTTCCGCGCCATGCCAGCGGCTGCTGACGCCATCGCCGAGCGGATCCGGGACGTCAACACCAGGTATCACGATCTCGCCGCCGACTCGTACGACTCGAAGTGGGGGATCGACTTCGCCGATACCGGCCGCGCCCAGGTCACCGCGAAGCTGAAGAAGGCGCTCGGCGCCGAGCCGGCGACCTTTCGACACGCGCTCGAGATCGGGGCCGGGACCGGGTACTTCTCGCTGAACCTGCTCAGCGCCGGGACGATCGAGCGGGTCACGGCGACCGACATCGCCCCGGGGATGCTGCGGGCGCTCGAGGCGAACGCCGCCGAGCTCGGGGTCGAGGTCGAGACCGTGGTCACCGACGCCGAGCGGCTTCCCTTCGCCGACGGCGCCTTCGACCTGGTCCTCGGCCACGCGGTGCTCCATCACATCCCCGACCTCGACCGTGCGGCGGCCGAGTTCTTCCGGGTCCTCGAGCCCGGCGGCACGGTCGTCTTCTGCGGCGAGCCATCCGCCTACGGCGATCAGATCGCCGCCGTCCCGAAGCGGGCGGCGATCGCCGCCGCGCCGCTCTGGCGTCGCGCCGTCGGCGCCGGCAAGCGCGACGATCACGGTGGCGCCGACCCCGATTACGGACACGCCCTCGAGGCCGAGGTCGACGTCCACGCATTCGACCCGGCCGCGATCCGGCGGATCTTCGGTCACGCCGGGTTCACCGACGTCCGCGTCCGCGGCGAGGAGCTGCTCGCGAACATCTATGGCTGGTGGCTGCGGACCGTCGAGTCGACCGCGACGCCGGATCAGATTCCCGACCGGTGGCGGCTCTTCGCCTTCCGCAGCTACCTGTCGCTGCAGCGGGTCGACAGCTCGCTGCTCGAGCCCTATCTGCCGCCGGAGATCTTCTACAACCTGGTCTTCTCAGCCCGCAAGCCGGACTGAGCGCCGTCTCGGTCAGCCTTCGTCCGTCTCCTGACCGGCGCGACGGCAGCGGTAGAGCTCGACGCTTCCCGAGACGCCCCTGAGGTGCTTGCGCCGGGCGCGCGAGAAGCTGAAGGCGCCGCTCACCGAATGATCGCGGATCTCCTCGGTGACGAGGAC
>DATMCB010000099.1:0-2595 GCA_035558835.1 Solirubrobacterales bacterium | reverse complement strand
CTACGAGTTCCGGGTCGGCCCGGGCGGCGGCGCGATGCGTTTCGCGGGCCGCTTCCGGCTCCGCACCCATGTCTTCCCGGTCGACGGCCCGCATGGGACCCGTGGGGCGATCGGCGAGTTCGGCGCGCCGCGCAGCGGCGGCCGGGTCCACGAGGGCTTCGACATCACCGCCGACTGCGGGACCAGGCTCGACGCCGCCCGCGGCGGCAAGGTCCGCAAGGTCGGCTACGACCCGGTCCTCTACGGCTACTACGTCCTGATCGACGGGCGGAGGACGAGCCAGGACTACTTCTACGCGCACCTGATCGCGCCGCCTCCGGTCGGTCGCCGCGAGCGGGTCCGGACCGGCCAGTACGTCGGGCGGGTCGGCAAGACCGGCAATGCGGCAAGCACTCCCTGTCACCTCCACTTCGAGATCCGCGTCCACGGCCACCCGGTCGATCCCGAGCCCTACCTGCACGACTGGGACAAGCACTCGTAGCGTCTCCCCGGCCGCCGACTTCGCGTTTTCGGCTTCGCGACCCGTGCGCCGTGTGCCACCATCGTGGGGTACACGACGGAGGAGTTGGCCGATGGAGACCGTTGCCGCTGCGAACGAGGAAGCCGTCGAGGCGTGGAGTGGGGTGCTGTTCGATCGCTGGGCCCGCTACCGGGACGTGCTCGCCGTCTCGATCCACGAGTTCTCCGACGTCGCGTTCGATCTCTGCCGGCCGCAACCGGGTGAGCGCGTGCTCGACGTCGGCTGCGGCCTCGGCGAGACGACGCGGTCGCTGGCCGAGCTCGTCGGGCCGACCGGCGAGGCCGTCGGGATCGACGCGGGCGAGCGCTTCGTCGAGACCGCCACCGCCGAGGCGGCCGAGGCCGGCGCGAGCAACGTCTCCTACATGACCGGCGACGTCCAGGTCGCCGACATGGGCTCCGGCTTCGACCTCGCCTTCTCCCGCTTCGGGACGATGTTCTTCGCAAGCCCCGTCGCCGCCCTCCGCAACGTGCGCTCCTCGCTGCGCCCCGGCGGCCGGCTCTGCATGGTGGTCTGGCGCAGCAAGCTCGCGAACGAGTGGCTCTACCGCGGCGAGCTGGTGGTCGAGAAGTACCTCGAGCGGCCCGAGGAGACCGACGAGCCGACCTGCGGCCCCGGCCCCTTCTCGATGGCGAACGCCGACACGACGTCAGACATCGTCACCGCCGCCGGCTTCACGGACGTGTCGTTGCGCCGCTGCGACATCTCCTACCTGATGGGCCGCGACATGGATCAGGCGATGGAGGTCGTGATGGCCATCGGTCCCGCCGGAGAGCTGATCCGGCTCGCCAAGGACGACGCCGAGAAGATCCGCCCGCAGCTCGAGCGCGAGCTCCGTGAGGCCTACGCCGACCTCGAGCGCGAGGATGGGGTCTGGGCGGAGGCGTCGACCTGGATCGTCACCGGCGTCAATCCCGGCTAGGACCGCGTTCAGATCGAAGAAGTGCAGGTCGACCGCGCATATCGCGGTCAGCCTGCAGTTCTTTGCGCGAGGATCCGCCCTCCGGTCAGGCAGAGGCGACGAGCCGCCGGGGCTGGCGCTCGAAGCCGGCGTCGACGAGCACCTGCTCGGCGTCGTTGCCGAGCACCGGCTCGCCGTCGATCCGCTCGATCCCGAGCCGCGGCAGCCGCCGGGCGCCGACCGCCTCGACGATCGCGTCCAGCGCCTTCGCGAATTGGTCGTCGCCGAGCCGGGCGAGCCTGAGCAGACCCTTGCCGCCCCGTTCGAGGTAGAGCACCGGCTCGCCGTTGCGGAGGACGACGTAGGCGCCGGCGACGCGGCTCGGCCGGCGGCCGCCGCGGCCGTCGCCGTCATCGTCGTCGCGGGCCGGCAGGCGCGGCCAGCTCAGGGTGGCGCCGTAGGGCTGGGCGGGATCGGTGGCGGCGAGGACGACGTACTCCTCGTCGACGCGGGGGAGCGAGCGGAGCCGCTCGACGGCGCCGGCGAGCGCGAACTGGGCGCCGCCAAGGCCCTCGACGAAATAGCCGCGGCGGGCGGTCCCGAGCATCTCGAGGTTGGAGAGCTCGCCGTAGAGCGCCGAGAACCCTCCCGGGACGCCCTCGGCGAGGACCGTCTCGCGGGTGACGATGCCATAGCGCTCGAGCATCAGCTCCGCCTGCGCCCGCAGCCGCGGGCCCGACGGCGGCGCCCCCCGGAACAGCGACTCGGTCAGCGACCAGCGGCCGGCGACCGCCTGCCCGGTGGCGTTGCGACGCGAGCTGAACCGGCGGCCGCGCTTGGCGGCGGCTGCCTCCGAGGCCTTCAGTCGCGGCGCCCGGAGCGGCGCGACCGCGTCGTTGGTCACCTCGCCCGCCCAGGCGAGGTCCCAGAGCGCCGAGTGCAGCTCCTCGCGTTCCCAGGTCGTCTGACCCTCGCCGAGCTCGACGACGATGTCGAGCCAGAACGACGGCTGCCGGGCGAGGAGCTCGCGGATCGCGTCGTGGATCTCGCCCTCGGGCCGATCGAGCTTCGCGTTCGCAGGCGGCGGCCCGGCGAGCCTCACGTCCTCGCGGAAGTAGAAGGCGACGCGGCCGGTGCGCCCGACGGGCCCGGCGCCGATCCAGACGATCTCGCC
>DATMCB010000098.1:0-5525 GCA_035558835.1 Solirubrobacterales bacterium | reverse complement strand
CGGGCCGATGTTGCCGGCGCCCCACGAGGCTCCCGCCGCCATCAGGAAGATCGCGAGCGCGTCGCGGCGGCCGAGGAGGGGATCACTCATTGGCGCTCACCGGTGCCTCCGGACGACCCGTACCTCATCGCGGGCGCGGCTGGCGCCGCGGCTCGTGACCACGTCGATCCCGTAGACGGTGAAGCGATAGCGGCCGCGGCCGACGCCGGCGAGGCTGACCGGGGACGTGCAGGGGGCGATCAGCCCGTGGCCGGTCAGCTTGCAGTTGAACGTGCCGGGCCGGTCGGCGGCGAACTTCCAGGTCAGCGTCGCGGTGCCGCCGTGGCGGACCTTCACCTTCGCCGGCGGCGCATCCGTGATCGCGACCTGGGGAGGCGGGGCGTCACGGTCGAGGGCGAGCGCTGTCCCGGCTGCGGCGAGCGCTACGACGGCTACGAGCGTCGCGATCGGGATCGGGACGGCACGCCGGGACGAGCGCATGCGGCGACCCTAACGCCTCGCGCAAGCCCCGAAGCGGGATCCGGAGGCTGCTGCGAATCGACACGATTCGGTTCCACTATTCTTACATCACCCACTTGGAGGTGATGTAACGTGGCAAGGATGAAGCGGCTGCAGGTCTCGCTCGAACCGGAGCTCGACGACGAGCTCGGGCGGGTTGCCCGCGCCGAGGGTGTCTCGAAGGCCGAGGTGGTGCGGCGCTGCCTGCGGGAGGGGATCGAGCCGCTGCCGCCACTCGAAGACGATCCGTTCTTCAAGTTGATTGGTAGCGCCAAAGGGGGCGGCACCAACGACGCCGAGAACCACGACGAGATCATCTACGGGCCGAGGGAAGGGCCGTGGTCTTCGTAGATACGTCATTCCTCGTCGCGGCTCTCAACCCGACCGACGATCGCTACAGCGAGGCGGTTGCCCTCGCCCCGATCCTGGGGAACGCTCGGCCGGTGACCACCAACCATGTCGTTGGTGAGTCGTGGACCATGGCTGGTCGGCGCTATGGCCGCCACATTGCTGTCGCGCTGCTCCGATCCCTGCGAGGCAACGCCCGCTACACGGTCGTCCACGTCGAGGCCGACGCCGAGGAGCGCGCCTTCGAGTGGCTGCTCCGGCACGACGAGCGTGAGTACTCGTTCGTCGACGCGACGAGCTTCGAGACGATGCGCGGGCTCGGCATCAAAGACGCGCTCGCGTTCGACCGGGACTTCGAGGCGGCCGGCTTCCGGACCCTGCGGGCGTGAGCCAGGGGCGGCGCGCCGCCGGCGCCGCCCGAGCGCTTACCTTCGACGGGTGAGCGGACGCGGGGAACAGGGCGAGCAGGGCGCATTGCTGGACGCCGGGCCGAGCTCGGGCGATCCGTTCGAGGCCGAGGTGACGATCGAGTTCTTCCGCTTCACCTCCGCCGACGGGACCTTCGCGGTCGCCGAGGCGACGCTCGACGACGGGACGGCGATGCCGCTCGCCGGGGCGCTCGGCCACCTCGCCGAGGACGAGCGGGCGCTGGTCCGAGGCGCGGTCGAGCATCACCCCCGCCACGGCCTGCAGATCACGGTCGCCGAGGCGCAGCCGCTCGACCCGGCCGGAGCCGAGGGCGCGCGGCGCTACCTGCGCTCGCTGCCGGGGATCGGACCGAAGCGGGCGGACGAGCTGGTCGCCGAGCATGGCGAGGACGTCTTCGACGTGATCGACGCCGACCCGGTCGCCGTCTTCGCGGCGCTCCGCGGGGTCGGGGTCAAGTCCGCCGAGCGAGCGGCCGACGAATGGGCCGAACGGAGGATGGAGCGCCGCCTCTACACCCTGCTCGCCCCGCACGGGCTCTCCCGCCACGTCGGCGAGGTCGTCGCCCTGCACGGATCGGCCGCGGCCGAGCTCGTGATCGAAGACCCCTACTCGCTGACCGCGATCTCCGGCATCGGCTTCCACAGCGCCGACCGGCTCGCGGTCGCCAACGGCGTCGACCCCAACTCGCGCTCGCGGACCCGCGCCGCCGCCGTCCACGCGCTCCGCGAGGCCGAGAACCACGGCCACACCCACCTTCCCCGCGCCGAGCTGGTCGCGGCGATGCGGGAGCTGCTCGGCACCGAGCCCGCCCTCCCCCACCTCGAGGACGACGACGCGATCGTCGTCGAGGACGGCCGCTACTACCGCGAGTGGACCTGGCGGGCGGAGCGCTGGCTGGCGGCGACGCTGGCCGGGATGGCCGCAGCCGAGCCGGCCTGGAGCAAGCCGCCGATCGAGGGCGAGGCGCCGGGGCTCAACTGGCAGCAGGTCGCTGCGGTCAAGAACGCGCTGACCCGGAGGCTGAGCGTGATCACCGGCGGCCCCGGCACCGGCAAGACGCATCTGACCCACGCGCTCGTCGTGATGGCGGAGACGCGGCGGCTGAAGATCCGCCTCGTGGCGCCGACCGGGCGGGCGGCGCGGCGGCTGACCGAAGCGACCGAGGGGGCGCCGGCGACGACGATCCACAAGGCGCTCGAGTGGATCCCCGGCGAGCTCCCCGGCCGCGACGAGGACGCGCCGATCGAGGCCGACCTCGTGATCGTCGACGAGGCCTCGATGCTGTCGCTGGAGATCTGCCGGCACCTCGTCGCCGCGATCGGTCCCGACACCCACCTGGTCCTGATCGGCGACGTCGACCAGCTTCCGCCGGTCGGCCCCGGCAAGCCGTTCTGCGAACTGATCGACTCCGGCCTCGCGCCGACGGTCCGGCTCGACTACGTCTTCCGGCAGGCGCGGCGGTCGATGATCGTCCGCGCCGCCCACGCGATCCGCGCCGGCGAGCAGCCGCCTCACGATCCGAACAACGACCCGGCGCTGATCGAGGTCCAGGACTTCTTCCGCCACAGCCGCTCGAGCCCGGCCGCGCTCGCCGACGACGTGATCAGGATCGCGACCGAGCGAATCCCCGAGCGGTTCGACCTCGACCCGGTCCGCGACGTTCAGGTGCTGGCGCCGATGTACCGGGGGAAGCTCGGGATCGAGACGCTCCACACGCGGCTTCGCGACGTCCTCTGCGGATCGGCCGAGCGCGTCCTCGACGGCCGCTTCCGGGTCGGCGAGAAGGTGATCACGACCCGCGGCATCCCCGAGCTCGAGCTCGCCAACGGCACCCTGCTCGTGATCGACTCCGCCGACGACGTCCGCTCCGAGCTCCGGCTCGAGACCGACCTCGGCGACCACATCACGATCCCCTACGAGCAGGCGCGGGCGCTCCGCGGCGCCTTCTGCACCTCGGTCCACAAGGCGCAGGGGATCGAGGTCCCTGCGGTGATCGTCTGCCTGCACTCGAGCCACGCGCCGCAGCTGCTCTCCCGCAACCTCCTCTACACCGCGGTCACCCGGGCGCAGAAGCTCTGCGTCCTCGCCGGCGACGACAAGGCGATCGGCCGAGCGCTCGCCAACACCGACGCGACCGACCGCCACTCGCTGCTTCGCGAGCGGATGCTCGGCTAGACGCCGACCGTCAGCTCGCCGGGGCGGCCTGGTGGCGAAGGCGGTCGCGGAGCTCGGCGAACCGCCAGGACTCGTAGGCGATCATCGCGACCATCAGCGCCGTCGCGATCGCCAGCGTCGCGATCGAGGCGATCCCGGTCGCGAGCGGGATCAGCGCGAGGAGCAGCGCGGCGACCAGGGCCCGCTGCGAGCTGAAGCGGTGGACGTTGCGCCAGCGGAACGCGACGTGGGCGAGCAGGTAGAGCGCGAGGCCGCCGAGCATCGCCGTCGCGACCTCGACGTCGAGCGGCTCGTCGACGTGACCGAGCGTCTTCTTGATGCCGAGGGCGAGGAGGACGATCCCGGCGACCATCGGGAAGTGCAGGTAGGAGAAGGAATCGCGGGCGATCTCGTTCTGCTCGCGGCCGGGGGTCGCGTTTGTGAGCCGGCGGGCGGCGACGAGCGCGACGACGTCGAAGTAGGCCCACCAGAGCGTCGCGGCGAGAGCGACGCCGATCACCGCCGCCGCCGAGATGCCGAAGGTGAGCGCCTCGTCGGCGCCGACCCCGATCGCGACGATCGACTCGCCGAGGGCGATGATGATGATCAGCCCGTGGCGCTCGGCGAAGTGGTCGGGGACGAGCTTCCATCCCTCGGCGCCGAAGAAGTAGGGCTCGGCCATGTCGAGGCCGAGCGCGATCGCCCACAGCGCTCCCTGCTCGATCCCGTCGAGCTGGGAGGCGACGACGAGCAGGCCGGTGCCGATCGCGGTGCCGATCGCGAGTCCGTTCGTCGACTGGCGGAGGTTCGGGTCGTCGCGGCTGCCGAGCCGCATCAGCATGATCTGAGCGGCGCGAACGACCATGTAGCCGCCGGCGAAGACGAGCCCGAGGTCGTCGAACGCCTCGGGGACGCAGAGCGCGATCACGAGCAGCGCCGCCATCGCCGCGAACATCGCCAGCCGGACCGTCCCCTCCTCGGGGTCGACGATGCTGGTCAGCCAGGCATAGGCGGTCCAGGCCCACCAGAGCACGCCGAGGACGAGCAGCCCCTTCGCGATCCCCTCCCAGGTCGGCTCGTGCGCCATCAACGCCGTGCACTGGGTCAGCGCGAGCACGAAGACGAGATCGAAGAAGAGCTCGAGCGGCGTCACATCGGCGCGGTCGCGAAGCGTCGCCGCGGCGTGTGGACGATGGATGCTCGGCATCAGGCCGGTTCCTAGCGGATCGGGGTGTCGGCGGAGACGTCGTCGGCGTCGCGAGCGACCATCGCCACCAGCATCGCCCCGAGGAACCAGGGGATGTAGAGGTAGAACCAGTGCTCGAGGACGAGCTCGACGGCGATGATCAGGGCGGCGCTGAGCGCGGCGATCTGGACCAGCGTCCGCCGCCACGGGAAGAACGCGACGATCACCCCGAGCGCGACCAGGCCGGCCTTGGCGATCGTCTGCAGCGGGCCGAGGTCGTAGATCCCCCAGATGCTGAACGGGCTGTCGCGGTCGAGCTGGCTCTGCACGGTCCGCTCCCAGAACTGCGAAAGGCCGGGATCGACCGCCGGGTAGGCGAGCAGGAGCCCCGCAAAGAACAGGAACGAGAGCGCGAAGAGCACGAGCGGCCGCAGCGAGACGCGGCGGTCGGCGCGGCTGCGGAGGCGGATCCCGCGGCCCCCGGCCGCATACAGCGGGACGAGCGGGAGCGGCGCGAACTTCGCCATCGACGCGGCGGCGAGCAGGCCGCCGCGGGCGATCGGGCTCGCGAAGAAGACGAGGCTCCAGACGAGCAGGGCGCTGATCAGCTCGTCGTTGGAGTTGCTCTGGGTGACGAAGGCGGTGAACGGGTAGGCGACCCAGGCGAAGACGAGGACGAGGCCGACGGCGTTGCCCTCGCGGTCGGGGAACCAGGACGCGAGCCGCCGCCTCAATCCACCGAAACGGTCGCCTCGGACCGGTTCGGCGGCAACGTCCACGTCTGCGTCCCAGTCCTCGTCGTCGCCGTCCTCGCCGCTGCGGCGCCGACGGACGAGGACGAGGCCGAGCGCGAACAGGCCGGCGATCGTCGCCAGGTCGAAGAAGATCGTCGCCGCGTGGGCGGCGGGCA
>DATMCB010000097.1:0-2036 GCA_035558835.1 Solirubrobacterales bacterium | reverse complement strand
CGGCGTCGCCCCGGTCGAGGTGACCCAGAAGCGGGGCAGGCGCTGGAGCTGCGCCGACGCCTTCCTCCGTCCCGCCGCCGGCCGGCCGAACCTGACGGTCCTGACCGGCGCGTTCGCGTACGGCCTCGAAATCGCGTCGGGGCGCGTGCGCGGCGTCAAGGTGAGCGGTAAGACGGACATGGCCGTCGCCCGGGCCCGGCGCGAGGTGATCCTCGCCGCCGGTGCGATCGGCTCTCCGCAACTGCTGATGCTCTCGGGCATCGGCGACCCCGACAAGCTCGCCGGCCTCGGCATCGACGTGGTCGCGCCGCTGCCGGCGGTCGGCACGAACCTTCAGGACCACCCCTACGTCGTCGGGATCTGGGACTCGACGATCGGCGCCTCCCTCGCCGACGCCGAGAAGCCGGCCGCGCTGCTGGACTTCCTGCTCCGGGGCCGCGGCCCGCTCACCTCGACCGTCGCGGAAGCGTTCCTGTTCACCCGATCCGACGGCGGCGACGGTCCCCCCGACCTCCAGTTCCACCTCGCCCCCGCCTACTTCGCCGACAACGGCTTCGAGGAGTACGACGGACACGCACTGACCATGGGCCCGGTCCTGATCGCACCGCGGGCGCGCGGCGAGGTGACTCTCGCCTCGGCCGACCCGGCTGCGAAGCCGGCGATCCTCGGCAACCACCTCACCGATCAGGCCGACGTCGATGCGCTCGTCAGCGGCGTCAGGATCGCCCGCGAGCTGGCCGCGACGCCGCCGCTCGCCGGCGCCGCCGGCCGCGAGATCTACCCGGGGCCCGGCGTCGGCGACGACGACGAGGCGATCGCCACCGACGTACGTCGCCGCGTCGAGCTCCTTTACCACCCGGTCGGGACCTGCCGGATGGGGGGCTCAGACGGCGACTCGGTCGTCGATCCCGAGCTGCGCGTCCGCGGCATCGACGGCCTCCGCGTCGTCGACGCCTCGGTGATGCCGGCGATCACCCACGGCAACACGAACGCGCCGACGATCATGATCGCCGAGAAGGGCGCCGACCTGATCCTCGGTCACGCGCCGCTCCGCGACGCGGCCGCGCCGACTGTCGGCGCGGCCCCCTGAATCGCGGAGGTTCTAGCTCTTGGCCGGCGCTTCGGCGACGTCGGAGTCGACGTCCTCCTTCGCCCGCTCGGCGGCGGCGGTGCGGGCGTTGGCGGCGATGAACTCCTCGGTCTGCTCGCGCGCCTCGTCGTCGGGGCGCTGGGTGTGCGGCGACTTCATCAGGTAGCTGGAGGGCCCGTCGAGCTGGCCGGCGATGCCGTTGTTGAGGGCCAGCTTGATCAGCCGGACCGCGTCGATGACGACGCCGGCCGAGTTCGGCGAGTCCCAGACCTCGAGCTTGAGCTCGACGTTGAGCGGCACGTCGCCGAAGGCTTTGCCCTCGACGCGGATGTGCGCCCACTTGCGGTCCGTGAGCCACGGCACGTAGTCGGAGGGACCGACGTGGACCTGGTCGTCGGGCAGCTCGTGGCCCATGATCGAGGTGACCGCATTGGTCTTCGAGATCTTCTTCGAGTCGAGCCGCTCGCGCTCGAGCATGTTGTAGAAGTCCATGTTGCCGCCGACGTTGAGCTGCGAGGTGCGCTCCATGCGCACGCCGCGGTCATGGAAGAGGCGGGCGAGCTGGCGGTGGACGATCGTCGCCCCGACCTGAGACTTGATGTCGTCGCCGATGATCGGCAGCCCGGCCTCCTGGAAGCGCTTGTCCCAGTAGTCCTCGCGGGCGATGAATACGGGCAGGCAGTTGACGAAGCCGACGCCGGCCTTCAGCGCCTGCTCGACGTACCACTTGGTCGCCTCCTCGGAGCCGACCGGGAGGTAACAGACGAGCACGTCCGCCTTGGTCTCTTTGAGGATGCCGACGATGTCGGCGGTCTCGCCCGGGGCTTTGGTGATCTTCTGTTTCAGGTACTTGCCGAGGCCGTCGTGGGTCATCCCGCGGTGGACCGGCACGCCGAGGTTCGGCACGTCATCGCGCACGAACTTCAGCGTGTTGTTCTGGCCCGAG
>DATMCB010000096.1:0-3288 GCA_035558835.1 Solirubrobacterales bacterium | reverse complement strand
CCGGCGCGATCGCCGTTCGCGATCGCGGGCCGGGGCTCGCGCCAGGCGAGGAGGAGGCGGTGCTCGATCGCTTCTTCCGCGGCCGCGCCGGCCGCCAGGGTCCGGAGGGAACCGGCCTCGGGCTGCCGATCGCCGCCGAGCTCGCCGGCCAGTGGGGAGGCGCCGTCGCGATGGCGAATCGCCCCGGCGGCGGTGCCGAGGCGCGGCTCACGCTTCCCGTCATCGACCGCGAGGCCGCTGGGGTCCGATCGTGAGCACCCGCGCCGCATCGATCCTGCGCTGGAGCCTCCTCGCCCTCGCCGGGCTCGCCGTCGCGATCGGCGTCGGGGTCGCCGCGGCGGCGTTGACGAGCAACCAGATCGGCCTCTCCGAGGAGCCGATCCGCGCCGGCGAGGCGCTGGCGCCGAGCTCCGCTCGCGACGACCACGGCGGTGGGCGCGGCCGTGATCACCCCGAGGACGGGCCCCACCACGGCGGCCACGACGACTCGTCGATCGGGACTACCACGACAACGACGCCGACCACCACCGTGCCGCCGGCGACGACCACCACCGTGCCGCCGGCGACCACACCGCCCACCTCGACGTCCGACGACTCGTCCGCGCAGGGGGACGGCGACGACGACTGACTCGGCGCCCCCGCCGTTGTCACGGACCACGATCGGCAGCCAGTACTGAGGAGATCGGGGCCTCCCGATGCGAGGGTGGCGGTATTGGCACCTTCCCGCCAGACGGCCGGGATGGGGGCCCGGAGTTGGCCTACGGGGGAAGTGGGTCTGACTCCGGGCCACCCATCCCGGCCGCTTTCCGTGCGCGCCGCGTGACCACCGCGCTACGTGAGCATCACTCCACCCACCAGTTCGGGTCGGCCTCGCCGTCGTTGTCGTGACGCGCGCCGAACGCGAGCACCTCGATGCCCTCCGGGCCCGGCGTGAAGCTGCGCCAGACCTGCGGGGCGACCCGGATCGCGTCGAGCGGCCCGATCTCGATGATCTCGTCGTCGAGCTTCATCCGGCCCGAGCCGGCGATCACGACGTAGACCTCCTCGGCCTCGTCGTGGCGGTGACCGAAGCCGGGCGGAGTGTTCGGCTCGACCCGGTGATAGGTGAAGCCGGTCCGTTCGCAGTCGAGCTCGTCCTTGGCGAAGCGCAGCTCGGCCACCTCGCCGAAGCCGAACTCCGGTGCGGAGTCGTGAACCTCCTTGAGGTTGCGATGGGTGAAGTCGGACACGGGTTCCTTTCGGTTGCGGTTCTGGCGTAGGGAAGAGACCGGGACGCGGGCGGTAGCTAATCGCAACCCGCTCAGCGGAGCTGAAAGAAGCCGATGTCGGGCGCGCCGCCCTGACCGATCCGGTCGCCGAAGAAGTCCCTGCGTGCGCCGGCCGGGATCGGGGCGCCGGCGCCGATCGCCGGCGAGCGCGGACGCAGCTCGAAGGCGCGCGCGGGCGCGTCGTCGGCGTAGGGACCGTTCCCGCGGAAGCGCGGCGACGCCGTGACCGGATCGATGCCCGCCGCCGGCATCCGGAAGAACAGGTTGCGGCGGCAGCCCGGGTCGCAGGCGATCTCACGGCCGGCGTCGGTGGCGACGAGGACGTTGTTGAAGAAATCGAGCCCGGGCGGTCCGTAGAGGGTCGTGCTCGGGTAGCCGAGGGTGGCGAAGCCGGGGTCGGGGCCGACGATCGTGTTGTTGTAGATCTCGATCCCGGCGTAGCTGCCCGCGGGGCGGCTGCAGGGCGAGCTGTTGAACGAGAAGCCGTCGTTGACGCTGAGGTTGAAGCGGACCGTCGCCGTCCGCGGCTGATCGTCGGTGCAGAGCAGCATGAAGCCGCCCTCGTTGCCGCGGCTCTCGTTGAACTGGACGACGGTGCCGTCCTGGTCGTAGTCGATGTCGTAGCCGGAGCCGTCGCAGCCGTTGAACTTCATGCCGGCGACGACGTTGCGCTCGATCACCGTGTTGTTCGCGTGGAACGCCCAGATCCCGGCGTTGCAGATCATCCCCCGCGGGTCGGCGAGCCCGCGTCCGGCGCGGTTGCCGCGGCGGACCAGGTTGCGGCGGACGCGGGCGCCGTCGGTGCCGAGCGCGACGATCCCGTCGCCGGCGATCCGGCGGATCTCGTTGCGGCGGATCCGGACGCCGCGCGAGGCCTCCGGCCACGGCTCGCTCGCGCGCGGCCGATCGCCGCCGGCGACGCCAACCACGAAGATCCCGCTCCGGCTCACGTCCTCGATCCGGTTGTCCTCGATCACGAGGCCGCGAAACCGGCCGACGCCCGGCCCGGTCGAGTCGACCTGGATCCCGCCGCTGCCGCCGGTGTCCTTGTCGAGGTTGCCGCCGACGTCGTGGATGTGGAGGTCGCGGATGGTCAGGTCACGTGCCGTCTCGCCGGAGGCGATCAGATGGACGCCGCGCCGCTTGCCGGTGCCGTCTCCGGGGTTGATGATCTCGAGGCCCTCGACCGTTGCATGCGAGACGTTCTCGAGCCGGACGCCGTCCTCGGAGCCCGCGGCGATCAGCGGCGCCCGGCCGCGGCCGTAGGCGCCGACCAAGGCCTGCCGCGCCTTCGATCCGGCGCCGGTCAGCGCGAGGGTGCCGGTGCAGCCGGTGCCGCGCCGCAGCAGCAGCTTCGCCCCCGGGGCGAGTGGCTCCGCAGAGGCATCGGCGAGGGTGGTGAGCGGGTGCCGCTTCGACCCGTCGGCTCCGGGGGCTACCGCCTCGCAGTTGACGTACGTCGTCCCCGCCGACGCCGCTACGGCGTGGGCGAGCACCGCGACCGCCGCCGTCAGGCCCGCCGCGAGCAGCCTTCCTCTCCTCCCGTCCCGCATCGGCGCCGATCGTAATGTGCCGCGGGCCGGAGGAGCTTCGCTGCTCCCCCGAGCGGCGGGGTGCTCAGTCCTCGACGGCGCGGAGGGCCTGCACCTCCCGATCAAGACGGACGCGTCTTGCGATTCGCTCCTCCCGGGCCGGAGCGCTCACAGGCTCCCACTGCGGCACGAACGTGCCGCAGACGAAGCAATTCAAGGGGAAGTGGCCGACCTCGTGGACGAACTTCGTCAGCTCGGGGCCGGAGTCGCTGATCTCGAGGGCGCAGGTCGGGCAGGTCGTGGCGAACTCGCCGTCGAGCTCGGCCGGCGGCTCGAGGTCGACGACCTGGTCGCGAAACCAGACCCGACCGTGCCCGGCTCGTGCGGCCCAGTGCCGGAGCGTCCGGCGGGCAGCGGGCACGTCGTTGGCCAGGAAGCGGACCTCGAGGTCGCGGTCCTCCGCCTCGTCGTGATCGGTGGGAGCATCC
>DATMCB010000095.1:0-10457 GCA_035558835.1 Solirubrobacterales bacterium | reverse complement strand
CCAGCCCAGCGCGATGTCCTGAAGCGGGCACTCGCCGCCCTTGTCGCAGACCGGGCAGTCGAGCGGGTGGTTGACGAGCAGGAACTCGACGATCGCGTTCTGGGCCTCCTTGACGCGGTCGTTCTGCGTGTAGACGACCATCCCGTCGCGGACCGGGGTCGAGCACGAGGTCTGCAGTTTCGGGATCCCCTCGATCTCGACCAGGCACATCCGGCAGGCGCCGACCGGGTCGCCGAGCTTCGGCTCGTAGCAGAAGACCGGGATCTCGACGTCGCCGTGCTTGGCGGCATCGACCAGCATCGTCCCCTCGGACGTGTCGATCTCGACGCCGTCGACGACGATCGTGATCGGCTTCGCGTCCCCGCTCACGCGCCGACTCCCGCGGGGGTCATCACGGTCGGCTCGACGTCGAGCGCGGCCGCGCCGGCCTCGCGGGCCCGGGCGATCGTCTCCTCGAACTCGCCGCGCCAGCGGCGGACCATCGCGCCGACCGGCATCGCCATCGAGTCGCCGAGGACGCAGAGGCAATTGCCGATGATGTTCTCCTGGACCGAAGCGATGATGTCGAGGTCCATCGGCGTCGCCTCGCCGCGGACGACGCGTTCGAGCATCTTCACCGTCCAGTTCGTCCCCTCCCGGCAGGGGGTGCACTTGCCACACGACTCGTGCCGGTAGAAGCGCGCCGTGCGCAGCGCCATCTCCGGGATCGAGACGGTGTCGTCGGCGACGATGATCGATCCCGAGCCGAGCATCGAGCCGGCCTCGGCGAGCGCCTCGAACGAGTAGGGAACGTCGAGCTCCTCGGGACCGAGGACCGGAGCCGACGACCCGCCCGGGTACCAGGCCTTGAGCTCGCGTCCGTCGGGCGGTCCGCCGGCGAGTCCGAAGATGATGTCGCGGGCGGGGATCCCGAGCTCGATCTCGTAGTTGCCGGGACGTTGCACGCAGCCCGACACGGAGACCACCTTCGTCCCGGTCGACTGCTCGGTCCCAAAGCTCTTGAACCAATCGGGGCCGCGGTTGACGATGTTGGGGAGGTTGCTGAGCGTTTCGACGTTGTTGATCAGCGTCGGGCCGCCGTAGAGGCCCTGGATGGCCGGGAACGGCGGCTTCAGACGCGGATTGCCCCGCTTGCCCTCGAGCGAGTCGAGCAGAGCGGTCTCCTCGCCGCAGATGTAGGCGCCGGCGCCCCGATGGACGACGATGTCCACGTCGACCTTGGTCCCGAGGACGCCGGCGCCGAGATAGCCGGCATCGTAGGCCTCCGCGACGGCGGCATCGAGCCGGTCGGCGACCTCCGCGTACTCGCCGCGGATGAAGATGAAGGCCCGCGTCGCGCCCGCCGCCATCGCCCCGATCGCGACGCCCTCGACGAGCTGGTGCGGGTTCTTGAACATCAGCTCGCGGTCCTTGAAGGCACCGGGCTCGGACTCGTCGGCGTTGCAGCACAGGTACTTGTCCATGTCGCCCTGCGGCAGGAAGCTCGCCTTCTTGCCCATCGAGAAGCCGGCGCCGCCGCGCCCGCGCAGGCCCGACGCCTCGAACTCGCTGACCAGCTCTCCGGGCTCGCAGTCGCGGAACGCGCGCTTCAGCGCCGTGTATCCGCCGAGCTGCTCGTAGGTCTCGATCCGGTGCAGTCCGGGTTCGTCGATGTGGCGGAGCAGGACCCTGGTCTCGAGCTGTTCACCCGCTGTCGGCACCTCGCGAAACCTACCGGAACGCGCCTCCGGCGCCACTTGGTGCGAATCGGCGCTATCCCGCAGCGCCATGGGCTATCCGGCGCGTCGGCCGGGCCCTGTCCTCGGCAGCCGGGAGGCGAGGTCGGCGGTCAGCTCCGCCCGGTCCCGGGTAAGGCGGCGGTGGGTGACGCGCAGGAACGGGATGCCGGCCCGCAGGAGCCTCGCGTCGCGGGCCCGGTCGCGCTCCTGTGCCTGCCAGCCGGCGTGAAACCGGCGGCTGTCGAGCTCGACGACGAAGTTGTGTTCGGGCCACCAGCAATCGACCTCGTGACCGGCGACGAGCACGTTGGTCTGCGGCTGCGGAAAGCCCTGCTCGGCGATGAAGCGCTGAAAGAGGCGCTCGAGCCCTGTGTTGGCGCCGAGCACCGGAAGGTAATCGTCGAGGAGGCGATTGAGCGGGGCCAGCCCGCGCCGGCCGGGGTTGCGATCCATGCACGCCCTGACCGCAGCGAGGTCGAGCGCCTCGCGGCGGTCGGCCTCCTCGGCGATCGCCTCCAGCCGGTGGAAGGGCTCGGTCTCCGCGAGATCGAGGAAGGTGCGGGGGAGGCTGGTGACCGGCAGTCCATCGATCCGCTCCACATCGGCAGGATGAAGCCGGCGGACGCGATGGACGGTGACGCCGATGAGCCGGCGGCCCGAGCGCCTCGCCGTGGTGATGTGGACGCCGTTCCGCTCCCTCGCCAGCTCGCGCTTGGCCGCCGAGCTGAGATGGCTCAGAACGGGGTCGGGACGAGTGGCGAGCAGCGCTGCGTACCAGCGGCCATGCTCGACCGGTGGCTGGGAGCCGACCACATAGACCTGAGGGTGGATGAGGTGTAGACGGCCGCACTCGAGGCGATAGCGGATGGCAGGCGGGCTGAATCCGATCCTGAGCAGTTGATCGCGGGCGATCACCCCGTACTGCCTGCGGGCCAGGAGCGCCAGACGGTTCTCCCGCTCGACCGGACCTGGGTCGCTGCGGTGATGCTCTACGTGATCTGAGCGACCCACGTCGGACATGCGCCCGAGGGTGGCGCATGAAAGCGCGCGCGTGGGGCACGCAATGCCACCGTCTCAGCCGATTTCGTGACGAAGCGCCCGCAGGCGAGCGGCTCAGCCCGCGCCCGCCACCCGCGGGTCGGGCTCGCCGTCGGGGCCGCCGGCGAGCGGGCGGATCGCCATCGCCTTGCCGGCGAGGACCTCGTCCCCGCTGTGGAGGGCTTCGATCGCCGCAGCGGCATCCTCGCCGTCGAGCGGGCCGTAGAAGCGCTCGTCGATCGACGCCATCGGGGCGAGGTCGCAGGCGCCGAGACACTCGAAGCCGCTGACGTAGACCTCGCCGTCGGCGGAGACCGCACCGCCGTGGCCGGCCGCGTGGCGGTCGGCGCCGGCCGCGGCGCAGAAGGAGTCGAGCAGCTCGTCGCCGCCGCGCATCCAGCAGGAGATGTTCGTGCAGACGAGGACGCGGTGGTGGCCGGCCGGCTCGAGGTGGAAGAGGTCGTAGAAGCTCGCGACCGACTCGAGGTAGGCGGCGGTGACGCCCATCACCGCGGCGCCCTGGCGGATCCCCTCGGGGGTGCACCAGCCGTAGCGGCGCTGGATCGCGAACAGGGTCGGGATCGAGGCCGAGCGCACCTGCGGGTAGCGGGCGATGATCTCCTCGATCTCCTCCCGGAGGTCGTCGGGAACGTCGACCTCGTGACCGGCCGGCACCTGGACGGCGGCCGACTCCTCGACGCCGGGATGGGCGGCGCCCTCGGTCGCTGCGGCCCCGCCGCGGTCGCCGCCGACCTCCTCGCCGGCCTGCGCCGGCTCGCCGGAGCCCGGCTTGCTCTCGGCGTCGGGAACCGGCGGCTCCCCCGACTCGCCAGG
The DNA here is from genome assembly GCA_035558835.1 of Solirubrobacterales bacterium. GTDB lineage: Bacteria > Actinomycetota > Thermoleophilia > Solirubrobacterales > 70-9 > RHKX01. Next base: position 6,867 of record DATMCB010000095.1, on the reverse strand, counting down.
TGCCTGCTCGCGCTCGTCCTCGGTCGGCGTCTCGTCGCTCACCGGTCGATCCCTCCGAGGATCGGGTCGAGCATCGCCAGGTTGGCGATCAGGTCGGCGACGTAGCCGCCGACGCACATCTCGCGCAGCGCCTGGAGGTTGACGAACGAGGGATCGCGCATGTGGACTCGAACCGGCTTCGCCGAGCCGTCGGCGACGAGGAATACCCCGTACTCGCCGCGCGGCCCCTCGATCGGGTAGTAGACCTCGCCCGGCGGCACCCGGAAGCCCTCGGTGACGAGCTTGAAGTGGTGGATCAGCGCCTCCATCGAGGTGCCGAGCTCGTGGCGCGGCGGCAGCACGACCTTGCGGTCGTCGGCGATCCAGGGACCATCGGGCAGCCCCTCGATCGCCTGCTCGATGATCCGCACCGACTCACGCATCTCGGTGAGGCGGACGCGATAGCGGTCGTAGTTGTCGCCGACGGTCCCGATCGGGACGTTGAAGTCGAAGTCCGAGTACGGCAGGTAGCCGGAGACCTTGCGGAGGTCCCACGGCTCGCCGGCGGCGCGCAGCAGCGGTCCGGTGACACCGAGCTCGAGCAGACGCTCCCTGCTCACCACGCCGACGTTCTTCGTCCTCTGCAGGAAGATCTCGTTCTGGTCGATCAGGTCGACGTACTGGTCGATCCGCTCCGGCATGTCGGCACAGAACGCGAGGACCCGTTCGGCGAAGCCGACCGGGATGTCCTCGGCGACGCCGCCGACCTGGAAGTAGCGCGTGTGCATGCGCTGTCCCGACGACATCTCGAACAGGTCGAGGACCTTGTCGCGCTCGCGGAAGCAGTACCAGAACATCGAGATCGCGCCGAGGTCGAGCGCCGTGGTGCCGAGTCCGACGAGGTGCGAGTGGATCCGGTTCAGCTCGAGGTGGAGGATCCGCAGCCAGGCGGCGCGGGGCGGGATCTCGAGCTCGAGGAGCTGCTCGGTAGCCCCGCAGAACGCCTCCATGTTGAAGAAGTAGGAGAGGTAGTCCATCCGCTCGATGAACGGGATGACCTTCCAGTAGCTCTTGTCCTCGCACGACTTCTCGATCCCGGTGTGGACGTATCCCATCACCGGCTTCAGGTCGTGCACGACCTCGCCCTCGAGGCTGACGAGCAGCCGCAGCACCCCGTGCGTGGCCGGGTGGTGCGGGCCCATGTTGATCGTGAACAGCTCCTCCTCGCGTTCGAGCGCCGTCCGCTCGATCGGTGAGGTCCCGATCACCTGCGCTTCGGTCCGGCCGATCGCGTCGCGGCCGAGCTGCTCCTGGGTCCGGTTCGTGTCGGCGTACTCGGGGATGGGCCGCGTCGTCGGGTTCATCGCGCGCTCACCTCGTCCAGCCCGGGACCGTGTCCTCGGTGTTCGTGAAGATCACCGGCTCACCGCCGACGGGGAAGTCGCGCCGTTGCGGCCAGCCGACATAGTCCTCGGGCATCAGGATCCGCCGCATGTCGGGGTGGCCGCGGAAGCAGATTCCGAAGAAGTCGTAGACCTCGCGCTCCTGGAAGTCGGCGGTCGGGAAGATCTCGACGACCGAGTCGAGCTCGGGCATGCTGCCGTCCTCGGTGTCGGGAACGAGCGCCTTGACCCGCAGCCGCTCGACCCGCGGCATGTTGAGCAGCTCGTAGTGGACCGCGAAGCGGGGCTCGGCGGGCAGGTAATCGGCCGCGTGGAGGCTGGCGAGGAAGCGGTACTCGTGGGCGGGGGCGTCGCGGAGGTAGTCGAGCACCTCGCGGATCCGGTCCTTGTCGGCGAGCAGCGCCGCCTGGCCGTGCTCGTAGGTCGAGCCGACGATCGCGCCCTGGTGGCGCTCGTTGACCTCGTGGGCGATCAGCTCGAGCCCGGGGGCGTCAGGCATCGCCCCTCCGATCGCCTGGTGGCCGCGACGTCGTCACCCGCTCGTCGTCTGCCGCCTCCTCCCAGGCGTCGTGCGCCTCGTGCCCGCTCAGCTCCGGATGACTGATCGGCGCATGCAGCTCGGCATCGCTCGGCGGCGACCCGTGGCTCTCGACGATCCCGTCCGACGGCGCCGCGCCGACCCGCTGGACCGACAGCGGGCCCGACTTCCATGGCCGCTCGTCCTCCTCGGTGCCGTACGCCTTGTAGCGCTCGCGCCACCCGAGGTCGGGCTCGCCGAAGATCTTCCGCTGCAGCTTCAGGATCCCGTAGATCAGCGCCTCCGGCCGCGGCGGGCAGCCGGGGATGTGGATGTCGACCGGCAGGAACTTGTCGGCGCCCTGGACCACCGCGTAGTTGGCGAACATCCCGCCCGACGAGGAGCAGGCGCCCATCGACAGCACCCACTTCGGCTCCAACATCTGGTCGTAGATGCGGCGGATCACCGGCACCATCTTGATCGAGACCCGGCCGGAGAGGATCAGCATGTCGGCCTGCCGCGGCGAGGCACGGAACACCTCGGCCCCGAACCGGGCGGTGTCGTAGCGGGCGGAGACCATCGACATCATCTCGATCGCGCAGCAGGCGAGCCCGAACGTCGCCGGGAACATCGAGTTGCCGCGCGCCCAGTTCTGCGCCCGCTCCAGGGTCGTCGTCATCACCCGTGACTCGACGTACTCGTCGAGGTCGGCGTCGTCGATATCGCCGCGGAGCATGTCGCGGGCCCGGAGCTGCCGGATCCGCAACTCCTCGGGGGAGCGCGGCTGATCGAGCGGGCTGAGCCCGCGCAGCTTCGTCCGCTCTACGTCCATGCGGAGCTCACCTGCCCCTCATCGCCAGTTCAGCGCTCCGCGGCGCCAGACGTAGACGAAGCCGACGAGCAGCACGAACACGAAGAGAACGATCTCGACGAGCACGAAGACGCTGTTCGAGACGTTGAGGAGGACGCCGACCGGATAGAGGAAGACGACCTCGATGTCGAAGAGGATGAACAGCATCGCGATCATGTAGAAGCTGACCCCGAACCGGAAGGTCCGGGTCACCTCGGTCGGCAGGCCGCACTCGTAGGGCTCGCTCTTGACCCGGTTCGGGCGGCTCGGCCCGAGCACCCGGTTGAGGATGGTGAAGGCACCACCGACGATGATGCCGAGCCCGACGAAGACGATTACGGGTAGATAGCTCTGAAGCACGCTGATCCTTCCGGGCAGTGCCCGGCCGCGGCCAAATCTACACCCGGCCGGACCCGGCCCGCCATGCAGGCGACGGTCTCCCTGGTATCAACTCCCCCGCGATGCTCGTCCTCCACCTGATCACCGGCATCACGGTCCTCGCCGCCAATCTCGCCGCCGGCGTCTGGGGCGGTGCCGCCTGGTACCTGCGCCGGCCGTCGGTCGGCTTCTGGTACGTCCTCCGCTTCGCCCAGGTGGCGGTCGTCGTCCAGGTCGCCCTCGGCGCCCTGCTCACCCTCGAGGGCCGCGAGGCCTCCGACGGCCTTCACTACGTCTACGGACTGCTGCCGATCCTCGTCGCGCTGCTCGGCGAGGGCGCTCGTGTCGTCGCCTCCGAGCACGAGCTCGAGGGCCTCGACTTCGACTCGCTGCCGCCCGATCGCCAGGCGGCGGTCGCCGCCGCGATCTCCCGCCGCGAGACCGGGATCATGGCCGTCTCGGCCCTGGTCATCTTCGGCCTCGCGCTCCGCGCGACCTTCACCTCGCCGCTCTAGCTAGTCGAGCGGGCGGTAGGCGCCCCGATGGAAGATCAGCGGGTCCCCCTCGCGCTCGGCGACCGCGAGCACCGCTCCGGTGACGATCACGTGGTCGCCGCCGGAGATCACGTCACGCAGCTCGCAGCCGATCCAGACGATCGCTGCGTCGAGAATCGGGATGCCGTGCGACTCGCTCCAGCCGACCCCGGTCCACTTTTCGTCCACCGGGACCTTCTGAGCGAAGCTGACCGCGAGCGCGGCGGCGTCGTCGGCGAGGACGTTGACGCCGAACCGACCCGCCTCCTCGACGGCCCGCAGGGTCCGCGATCCCCGATCGAGGCAGGCGAGCATCAGCTGCGGCTCCAGCGACAGCGAGCTGACCGCGTTCGCCGAAAGGCCCGCCGGCCCGGCGTCGGTCAGTGCCGTGATCACGGTGACGCCGGTCGGAAACCGCGCCATCGCCTCGCGGAAGCGGGGCGCGGGGGCTGGGGTCTCGGTTTCGGCTGGGTCCGGCGCTGCCATGCGTGCGGCTGAAAAGTATGATGGCGCCCCGTGCGCCGCCCACTGGCCCTCATCGCGATCGCCGCTGCCGCCGTCCTCCTCGCCGCCTGTGGAACCGAGGACGTCTCCGTCACCAACTCCGAGGACGAGGCGGGCGCCATGCTCTTCGCCGAGCACTGCGCCGGCTGCCACACGCTCGCGGCGGCCGGCACCCAGGGATCGGGCAACCGCTCGCTGCGCGTCCAGGGCCCGAACCTCGACCAGCGCAAGATCAACTACGAAGACGCGCTCTTCGCGATCCACAACGGAGGCGCCTCCGGTGCGGTGATGCCCCAGAACATCGTCGTCGGCGACGACGCCGAATCGGTCGCCCGGTTCATCGACCACTACTCGGGCACCCAGGTCGAGGACTCGCCGCGGCCCTCGCCCTCGGGCGGCGGCCAGGGCAGCTCCGGCGACGGCTCGTCCGGCTCCGGTTCGTCGTCCGGATAGAACGCTGCTCGACCTGAGGCGCATCCGCGAGGATCCGGCGCCGGTCCGCGCCGCGCTCGCCCGCGTCGGCGCCGATGGCGCCCTCGACCGCCTGCTCGAGCTCGACGCCCGCCGCCGCGATCTGCTGCCCGCGGTCGAGGGTCTGCGCGCCGAGCGCAACGAGGCTTCCGACGCGATCGGGGCGGCGAAGCGCGAGGGAGCCGACGCCGAGGACGCGATCACGCGGATGCGCGAGGTCTCAGCCCGGATCAAGGAGCTCGAGACCGATCTCGAGGCGATCGAGGAGGATCGGACGGCGCTGGCGGCGACGATTCCGAATCCGCCCGACCCGGAGGCGCCCGACGGAGAGAGCGACGAGGACGCGGTCGTGCTCCGCGAGGTCGGCGAGCCGCCGCGGTTCGACTTCGACGTCCGCGACCATCTCGACATCGGCCGCGCCCTCGGCCTGATCGAGACCGAGAAGGCAGCCGCCGCCTCGGGGTCGCGGTTCGCATACCTGCTCGGGGACCTCGTGCTGGTCGAGCTGGCGCTGATCCGATTCGCCGTCGCACTGCTCGGCGAGGAGGGGTTCACGCCGGTCGTGCCGCCGGTCCTCGTCCGCGAGGGCCCGCTGTTCGGGACCGGGTTCTTCCCCGGCGAGCGGGAGATGATCTACGAGGTCCCCAAGGACGAGCTGTTCCTGGTCGGAACCTCCGAGGTCGCCCTCGCCGCCCTCCACGCCGACGAGATCATCGAGCCGGGGGCGCTGCCGCTGCGTTATGCGGGGATCTCGACCTGCTTCCGTCGCGAGGCCGGCGCGGCCGGCAAGGACACCCGCGGGATCTTCCGCGTCCACCAGTTCGACAAGGTCGAGATGTTCTCGTTCGTCGAGCCGGCGGCGGCGAAAGACGAGCACGATCGGCTGCTCGCGATCGAGGAGCGCATCCTCGCCGCGCTCGAGATCCCCTACCGGGTCGTCGACATCCCGGTCGGCGATCTCGGTGCCCCCGCGGCCCGCAAGTTCGACTGCGAGGCCTGGATCCCCAGCCAGGGTCGTTACCGGGAGCTGACCTCGACCTCGAACACCACCGACTACCAGTCGCGGCGACTGGGCTGCCGCTACCGGCCGGCCGAGGGCGCACCCCCCGAGCACCCGGCGACCCTGAACGGCACCGCGGTCGCGGTCGGCCGAACGCTGATCGCGATCATCGAGAACCGCCAGGAGGTTGACGGCTCGGTCTCGATCCCCCCGGTCCTGGTCGAGAACGGCGCCCCCACCCGCCTAGGCTGACCCTGCGTCGATCCGGGCGCGCAGATCAAGGAAGAGGTCGGCGCCGCGTGCTTCGCACGTGAGCCGACGAGGACGCCGATTTCGGACCCTGCGTCGATCCGGGCGCGGGGGTCAAGGACGCAGGAGGCGAAGCGTGCTTCGCACGTGAGCCGACGAGGACGCCGACCCACGCAGCCCGGATCGGCGCAGGGAAAGAGAGACGGTGTGCCGTTCCCACACCGCCTCTACAGTTCCCCCTCCTGGTCAGGAGGCCTGGGGTCCCTCGGATTCGAGCTCGAGGGCACAGGAGTTGATGCAGAAGCGCTGGCCGGTCGGCTCCGGGCCGTCGTCGAAGAGGTGGCCGAGGTGGGAGCCGCAGCGAGCGCAGAGGACCTCGGTCCGGCGCATCATCAGGCTGTTGTCGGGACGGGTCTCGATCGCGTCGTTGTCGGCGGGCTCGAAGAAGCTCGGCCAGCCGGTCCCCGACTCGAACTTGGTGTCGGCGCTGAACAGCTCGTTGCCGCAGGCCGCGCAGCAGTAGGTGCCGTCCTCCTTGGTATCGACGTAGCGGCCGGTGAACGGGCGCTCGGTGCCGTGGTTGCGGAGGATCTCGTACTGCTCGGGAGTGAGCTTCTCGCGCCACTCCTCTTCGCTCTTGACGACCTTCTCCATTGGAACGGTTCCTTCGGGGACGATAGCCACGGGCTCTCGGAGGCGAACCCGCTCCGTCGAGGATACTCCTGCGTCGGGACGGGACCCGTGAAACAGCCGATCCGCTCGCCGCAAACTCGGCCTTCCGAACTGCGGTTCTCGCCGCGTCGACAACGCCGACCGGGTGACTCAGCGGCCCGCCGCCGCCAGCAGCGCTGCGGCGAACGTATCGGCTGCCCGCGGCGCGACGTCGAGGAAAAGCCGCGGTTCGATCAGCTCGAGCTCGATCACGGCCGGGCCGTCGTCGGTGCCGACGACGTCGACGCGGGAGTACAGCGGCACGGACGGGG
>DATMCB010000094.1:0-5535 GCA_035558835.1 Solirubrobacterales bacterium | reverse complement strand
GAATGCAACCGACTCGAAGATGCCGCTCGCCGTGTGGATGGCGTGGCCACGCGGCTGGGCCGGGCAGTCGTCGAGCGCGTTCGCGGCGGTGGCGCCGGCGAGGGCCGCGAAGGCAAGCGCGGCAGCGGCTCCGAACGCTGTCAGCTTCCTCCGGTCCATCCCGGCCGCAGTATCACAGGATCGCGGCGGCCGGCGTCCACTTACGGGTCGCGCCGGGCGCTCCACTCGCGAGCGAGCATCGCGTAGACGATCTCGCTCTCCCACTCGCCGCGGATCCACTCGTTCTCGACGAAGTGGGCCTCGCGTCGCATCCCGAGCCCCTCCGCCAGCCGCAGGGACGCGTCGTTTCGGGCCTCGATCCTGGCGAACACGCGGTGGAAGCCGAGATCCTCGAACGCGAGCCGGAGGATCGCTTCGCAGGCCTCGGCGGCCAGGCCCCGGCCCTGATGCTCGGCGAACAGCATCCAGCCGATCTCGGCCGTCCAGTGTTCGACGCTCGCGCACTGCAACATGAAGTCGCCGATCATCGGCCCCGAGCCCGTTTCGCTCTCCTCGCCCTTGACGACCGGCGCGATGCCGAGCCCGTCGCCTTCGGACTCGATCGTGGTCTTGGCGATCTTCCTCTGCAGGACCTCCTCGGCCTGGGCCCGCGACCGCGGTCCCCAGGGGACCCAACGGGTCAGCAGCGGATCGCCGTGCAGGGCGGCGAGGGAGTCGATGTCGCCGGGCTCGAAGGCGCGGAGGAGCAGTCGCTCGGTCTCGATCGGCAGCAGCGAGCCGGATGCGGCCGGAGGGGGCGGCCGCCTCGGCGGTTCGGAACCGACGGATGCGCTCATCGCCGCGCGACCGTACAGCCCGCCGACCGGCGCCTCTATCCTGAGCCGCCGAATGGCTGCCCCACCCACCGAATACATCTACTCGATGTACAAGGTCTCGCGGACCTTCCCGGCGAAGGGGAAGGTGCTCGAGGACATCTCGCTGAGCTTCTATCCCGGCGCCCGGATCGGCGTCCTCGGCTACAACGGCGCCGGCAAGTCGTCGCTGCTGCGGATCATGGCCGGGCTCGACGACGGCTACCGCGGCGAGGCCGCCCTGCATCCGAACGCGACCGCGGGGATGCTCGAGCAGGAGCCGCAGCTCGACCCGGACAAGGACGTACGCGGCAACGTCGAGGACGGCGTTCGCGAGCTCCGTGACCTGCTCGACCGCTTCAACGAGCTGTCGATGAACTACTCGGACGAGACCGCCGCCGAGTTCGCCCGGATCCAGGACCGGATCGACGCCGCCGATGCCTGGAACCTGGACGTGATGCTCGAGGCGGCGATGGACGCGCTGCGGCTGCCTCCGGCCGACGCCGACGTCGACACGCTCTCGGGCGGCGAGCGGCGCCGGGTGGCACTCTGCCGCCTCCTGCTCAGCGCTCCCGACCTGCTCCTCCTCGACGAGCCGACCAACCACCTCGACGCCGAATCGGTGGCCTGGCTCGAGAAGCACCTCGAGGACTACAAGGGGACGATCGTCGCCGTCACCCACGATCGCTACTTCCTCGACAACGTCGCCGGCTGGATCCTCGAGCTCGACCGCGGCCGCGGCATCCCCTTCAAGGGCAACTACTCCTCATGGCTCGAGCAGAAGCAGGAGCGGCTCGCCCACGAGGAGCGCGCCGACGCCGCCCGGCAGCGAACGATCGCGTCCGAGCTCGAGTGGGTCCGCGAGAACCCGAAGGGACGGCGCAAGAAGTCGAAGGCGCGGCTCGCCCGCTACGAGGAGATGCTCGCCGAGCAGCAGACCGTCAAACGCGAGAACGTGCAGATCCAGATCCCGGCCGGACCGCGCCTCGGCGACGTCGTCATCGAGGCCGACGGGCTTCGCAAGGGGTTCGGCGACAGGCTCCTGATCGAGGACCTCTCCTTCTCGCTGCCGCGCGCCGGGATCGTCGGCGTGATCGGGGCCAACGGCGCCGGCAAGACGACCCTGTTTCGGATGATCGCCGGCGACGAGCAGCCCGACGGCGGTGAGCTGCGGGTCGGCGAGAGCGTCGAGCTCGCCTACGTCGACCAGTCGCGCGACGCCCTCGACGGCGAGAAGACCGTCTGGGAGGAGATCTCCGACGGCCTCGACGAGATCGATGTCGGCGCCCTGCGGATGAACTCGCGGGCGTACGCGAGCGGCTTCAACTTCAAGGGCTCCGACCAGCAGCGCAAGGTCGGCACGCTGTCGGGCGGCGAGCGCAACCGGCTCCACCTCGCGAAGCTGCTGAAGAGCGGCGGCAACGTCCTCCTCCTCGACGAGCCGACCAACGACCTCGATGTCGACACCTTGCGGGCGCTCGAGGAGGCGCTGCTCGAGTTCGCCGGCTGCGCCGTCGTGATCTCCCACGATCGCTGGTTCCTCGACCGGATCGCCACCCATGTCCTCGCCTTCGAGGGCGACTCGCAGGTCCGCTGGTTCGAGGGCAACTTCGAGGCCTACGAGGAGCACCGCCGGACCGAGCTCGGTGCCGAGGCGGACCGCCCGCACCGGATCACCTACAAGAAGCTCGTCCGCAGCTAGTCCACGGGTCGCGTCGGCTCGGCGATCGCCGCGACGGCGGCATCGACGGAGTCGGTGATCGTGACCAGGCCGTCGAACGGCGGCTCGGCCGTCGCCGCGAACCGCTCGACCACCGCCGCGATGCCGTTGTCCCGGAACCACCCGGAGCCGAGGAAGACCATCGGCGCCCGCTCCGCGGCCGGCGCGTAGGCGTTGACCGCGAGGTCCTGGAAGATCTCCTGGACGGTGCCGGCGCCGCCCGGCGAGAAGACGATCCCGGCGGCGGCGACGCGGAGGAGGCCGTCCTCGCGGATCGAGTTGGCGAAGTACTTGGCGATGTGGGAGGCGAAGCGGCCGACCGGCTCGTGGCCGTAGAGCCAGGTCGGGATCGCGAGGCTCGTCCCACCGGAGGCGCCGGCATGATCGGCGTGCACCTCGTCGGCGCGATCGCCGTAGCCGGGATGCTCGACGCCCGGCGCCGTCGCGAGGACGCCGAGCGCGCGGTCGATGGCGGCGCGGTCGCCGCTCCGGGTCAGGAAGGCGCCGAGGTTGCCCGCCTCCATGATCCCGGGACCGCCGCCGGTCACGACCGTCAGCCCCGCTTCGGTCAGCCCGTAGCCGACCTCGGTCACCGCGCGGTAGCTCGGGTCGTCGCGGTGGACGGCGTGGCCGCCCATGATCCCGGCGACCCGCAGCGGCCGCTCGCCGGCGGGCCTGACGAGGTCCCAGATCGCGTCGGTCATGGCCGTGTCGTGGAGGCGCTGCGCCACCGCCTCCACCGGGTGGTCGGGATCGGGGTCGCCGCTGCGGCTCCGCGAGCTCTCGAAGTAGCTGCGGACGGCGGCGTCCATCCCGGTCGCGACGAGGTCCTCGTAGCTGTAGAGCCGCGATGGATAGACCCGGAACGGGCGCTCGCCCTCACCGAGCTCAGGGACGACGATGGCGCCGCCGCGCTGCAGCGTCAGCGCCACCTCGGCGTCGGGGATGTCGCAGCCGAGGAAGAACGCGCCGGCGACGTCCACCTTCGACCAGTCGACTTCGACCTCGCCGAGATCGACGCCCTGGACGACCGCGTCGCTGAGCGTCTCCCCCGCCTCGATCGCGACCACGAGTTCGGCGGCGGTCTCGATCTCGTTGCTGGGCGCCATCGGCCGGACTCAGACCACGTCGAAGCGGACGGTACGGGCGGCGGGATCGGCGGCGGCGAGGCGCACCTCGACCTCGGCGCCGGGATCGGGACAGTCGCCCTCGACCGGCGCGCGGACGGCGGGCTCGGCGAGCTGAACGACGCGTTCGTCGATGACGATGCCGGCGAAACGCTCGCCCTCGCGACCGGCGAGGATCGCCGCCTCGACGAGGTCGACGACGCCGCGCTCGACGACCGACGCCCGGTGATCGCCCTCGTGCATCTGCTCCGGTAGGGCAGCGAGTCCCTCGCGGACCCAGCCGGGAGGCTCGGCGCCGGCCGAAGCCGCCAGGCAGCACTCCGAGACCCAGCGGTCCTGAAGGCGCCGCAGGGGAGCGGTTGCGTGCGCGTAGTCGGCGGCGATCGAGAAGTGCGTCCGCTGCTTCGGAGGGGTTCCGTCGAACGCCTCGTAGCCGGCGCCGCGGCCGATCCCGGCCGCCTCCTGAAGCAGCGCCGCCTGGCGCGGTTGCGCGGGGTCGAGCGATCGGATCAGCTCCGGATAGGAGCTGCCGGAGGGCCACTCGACGCCAAGCGCCCGTGCCTGGAGCCGGAACCTCCCGATCGCGCGCTCGTCGGGCGGCGGCTGGACGCGGAGGATCCCGTAACCCGCCGCGAGCATCAGTTCGGCGGCGGCCATCCCGGTCAGCAGCGAGATCTGGGCGTTGTGGTCCTCGGCGGCAAGCGGCGCCCGGTAGGCGATCGTCCAGCCGCCGGCCCCGTCCGGGACGACCTCCTGCTCGGGCAGCCGCAGGCTGACGCCGCCGCGCTCGCGCTCGATCGCCGCACGCAGGTCGCCGACCTCGGCGAGCAGCGCACCGAGGTCGGCCGGCAAATCGGCGTAGGTGTGCTGAGCGGTGCTCTGCAGCTCCGCGCGGGCCACCGAGGCGCTCAGTTGCCTGCCGTCCGCGTCGAGGTCGATCGTCCAGAGGACGGCCGGGCGGCGCTGACCCGGCAGCAGGCTGCCGGAGCCCTCGGAGAGTGCCGGCGGGTACAAGGGCGCCTTCGCGTCCGGGGCATAGACCGTCACGCCCCGCGTCCGCGCCTCGGCGTCGAGCGGCGTCGCGGCGCGGACGAGCGCGCCGACGTCGGCGATCGCGTAGCTGACCCGGTAGCCGCGCCCGCCGCGCTCGATGTGGAGGGCCTGGTCGAGGTCGCGTGACCCGGGCGGATCGATCGTCACGAACGGCAGCTCCGAGCGGATCCGTTCGCCGGACGCGCTCGCCCGGTCCGCCTCCTCGAGCACCGCCGCGGGGAACCCGTCGGGAACCCCCGCCTCGCGCATGATCGCCGCGATCCCGGAGCCGAGCTCCGGTCGCGTCAGGTCGAAGCGGCGCCGCAAGCGGGTCGCCTCATCTACTTCGCCTTCGCGTAGAGCCCCTCGATCTCCGCTTCGTACTTGTCGGCGATCGGGCGCCGCTTCAGCTTCATCGTCGGCGTCAGCTCGTCGCCGCCGGGCAGCCAGTCCTCCGGCAGGAGCTCGAACCTCTTGATCTGCTCGACGCGCGACATCTTCGCGTTCGCCTCATCGACGGCCGCCTGAACGGCGGCGAGCACCTGCTCGTTCTCGGCCAGCGCGGCGACCCCGTCGGCGTCGATGCCCTGCTTGGCGGCCCAGGCCGGCGCGTACTCGGGATCGAGGACGATCAACGCAACGTTGTAGGGACGGGCGTCGCCGATCGCGACCGCCTGCCCGATCAGCGGGCTCGCGGCCTTCAGGTTCGACTCGATCGAAGCCGGCGACATGTTCTTGCCGGCGGCGTTGATGATCAGCTCCTTCTTGCGATCGACGATCCGCAGATAGCCGTCCTCGTCGATCT
>DATMCB010000093.1:0-2349 GCA_035558835.1 Solirubrobacterales bacterium | reverse complement strand
TCGGCGAAGCGCACGAGCTCGGCGCCGCCGACGTCGTCCTGCTCGGTCCGGGAGCTGCTGACCGTCAGGACCGCGGCGCTCCCGGCGCGCTCAGACACTCGCCTCGGCTCCGGGCTCGCTCGCGTTCCACTCGCCGCTCTTGCCGCCGCTCTTGTGGAGCAGGCGGACGCGCTCGATCTCGACCCCGCGTTCGATCGCCTTGACCATGTCGTAGACGGTCAGCGCCGCGACCGACGCGGCCGCCATCGCCTCGATCTCGACCCCGGTCCGGCCCGTGCAGCGAGCCTCGGCGGTGAGGACGACCAGGCCGGCGCCGACATCGACCTCGGCGCGGACGTCGGCGAAGCTGAGCGCGATCGGATGGGCGAGCGGCACCAGCGTCCCGGCCTGCTTGGCGGCGCCGATGCCGGCCAGCCGCGCCGTGCCGAGGACGTCGCCCTTCGGCCCATCGCCGGACTCGACCGCGCGGGCCGTCTCCGGCTTCATCCGCACCCTTGCCTCGGCGACGGCACGGCGCTCGCTCTCCGGCTTGGCGCCGACGTCGACCATCCGCGCCGCACCGTCGGGACCGATGTGGGTCAGGCCGGATTCGTGCCCTCGACCCATCGCGCCTCACCTCCTTCTACCTCCTGCTTCCAGATCGGCGCCTCGGCCTTGATCCGGTCGATCGCCTCGCGTGCGCCTGCGAATGCCTCACCGCGGTGGCCGGCGGCGACCGCGACGATCACGCTCGGCTCCCCGAGCGGCACCGTCCCCGTCCGGTGCTCGGCCGCGGCGGCCTCGAGATCGTGGTGCTCGCAGCAGTCGATCAGGATCGCCGCGATCCGTTCCTCGGCCATCTCCGCGTAAGCCTCGTACTCGAGGCTCTCGACCTCGCGGGTGATCCCCTGAAAGCTGACGACGGCTCCGGCTTCGGGGCGGACGACCAGCGCCGCGATCCGCTCCAGCGACAGGGGCTCGGCGCTGACCCGGGCATGGACCGCCGCCCCGCCACCGCTCACCGGCGGGATCAGCGCCAGCTCGTCGCCGGCGTGAAGCTCGGTGTCCCCGGAGGCGTAGTCGCGATTGACCGCCATCGCCACCCCCATCCTGTCGAGCGGCTCGGCCAGCCCCGGCTCGCGGGCGAGCGCGGCGAGCGCATCGTCGACGGTGGCGCCGGGATCGAGCTCGAGCGCGATCCGGTCCTGCCCGGCGCGCTCGCGAAGGATCGCGAAAAGGCGGACGCTGATCCTCATCGTGCCCATCCCGGCGAGGCTAGATGATCGATCTGCGCTCATCCGATCAGCTCCGTCCGCAGCTCGGTGCCGGCCGCCAGCTCGACCATCTCCGCCGGCGCGAAGGCGAGGCCGTCGGCGTCGAGCATCGAAGTCAGGACGTGCGATCCCTGCGCTCCGGTCGGCGTGATCTCCCACCCGCCCGGGCCGGCAGCGAGGCGGACCCGGATCGCCTCGGAGCGCCCGCGGACCTTCGTGTAGTCGCCGGTCAGGCGAGCCGTGACCGAGCGCGCGGCCGGGTCGGCACCCTGCATGGCAAGCAACGCCGGGCGGGCGAAGAGCAGGAACGTGACCATCGCCGAGACCGGGTTGCCGGGCAGGCCGAAGACGAGCGCGCCGCTCGGCGCGACGCCGAAGTAGGTCGGTTTCCCGGGTCGCAGCGAGACGCCCCAGAAGACCTGCTCGACATCGAGGGCCTCGAGCGCCGGGCGGACGTGGTCGTGCTCGCCGACCGAGACGCCTCCACAGACGACGAGAGCGTCGGCGGCGAGACCGCGCTCGATCTCCTTCGTCGTCGTGCCCCGGTCGTCGCCGATCACCGCAACCGACTCGATCTCGGCGCCGGCCGCGACCGCGAGCGGCGGCACCGCGTAGGCATTGGAGTCGTGGATCTGCCCCGGCCCGAGGTCGCGATCGGGCTCGACCAGCTCATCGCCGGTCAGCAGGACGGCGACGCGCGGGCGACGCGAGCACTCGACGGCGGCGATGCCGCCGGCGGCGAGCGCGCCGAGTGCCGCGGGACCGATCCGCGCGCCGGGCTCGAGCAGGACATCGCCCTCGCGGACGTCCTCGCCGGCACGGCGGATGTTCGCGCCGGCCTCGGCCGCGGCGCCGACCGCGACGGTCTCGCCGCTCCGGTCGGTGTCCTCGACGCGGACGACGGCGTCGGCGCCGGCCGGCACCATCGCGCCGGTCGAGATCGCGATCGCCTCGCCGGCTCCGAGCTCGGCCGTGGCTGGGCGACCGGCGCGAGACTCGTCGACGATGCGGAGCTCGCGCGGCGCCTGCTCACCGGCGGAGGCGACGTCGGCGGCGCGGACCGCGAAACCGTCCATCGCCGAGTTGTCGAAGCCCG
>DATMCB010000092.1:0-8435 GCA_035558835.1 Solirubrobacterales bacterium | reverse complement strand
GCCGCAATCTGCGCAACGAGGTGCTCGGCCTGGCCGCCGTGCGGTTACGGCGCGAGCTCGAGCGCTCGCTCGAAGGTGACGCCTCGGTGAAGGAGCTGCTCGAGCGAGTGGTGCGGCGCGAGGTCGACCCGGCCAGCGCCGCGGAGCAGCTACTGGAGCGCGAGCGTAAGAAGTCCTAGCAGCCGAGCTGCCGCGCGATCACCATCTGCTGGACCTCGTCGGTGCCCTCGCCGATGGTCAGGATCTTCGCGTCCCGGTAGAAGCGGCAGACCGGGTACTCCTCGATGTAGCCGTAGCCGCCGTGGATCTGGACGGCCTCCTCGGCGGCGCGCACGGCGAGCCGGCCGGTCTTCAGCTTCGCCTGGGCGGCGGTCAGCGAGAACGGCTCGCCGCGGTCCTTCAGCGTCGCGGCCCGGTAGGTCAGCAGTCGTGCAGCCTCGATCTCGGTGGCGATGTCGGCGATCTTCCCCTGGATCGCCTGGAACTTCGAGATCGGCCGGCCGAACGCCCGCCGTTCCTTGGCGTAGGCGACCGCTTCGTCGAGCGCGCCCTGGGCGAGGCCGAGGCCCATCGCGGCGACGCCGATCCGGCCGCCGTCGAGGATCTGCAGGAACTGCTTGAAGCCCTGCCCGCGCGGTCCGAGCAGGTTGCTCTCGGGGACGCGGCAGCCGTCGAAGCTGAGCGGCCTCGTGTCGGATGCGTTCCAGCCCATCTTCCGGTACGCCTCTCCGATCTCGTAGCCGGGGGTCCCGTTGGGGACGATGATGTTGGAGATCTCGTCGTCCCCGGTCCGGGCTGTGATCGTCACGCAGGCCGATATCTCGGTCCCGGCATTGGTGATGAACTGCTTGGCGCCGTCGATCACCCACTCGCCGTCGTCGAGCCGCGCGCGGGTCCGCGTGTTGCCGGCGTCCGATCCGGCCTCCGGCTCGGTCAGGCCGAAGGCGGCGAGCCGCTGTCCCGAGCAGAGCTGCGGGAGCCACTCCTCGCGCTGGGAGTCGTCGCCCCAGAGGTAGATCGGCATCGTCCCTAGCGACGTGTGGGCGGCCATCGTGATCGCGACCGAGGAATCGATCCGGGCGAGCTCCTCGACTGCGAGGGCGTAGGAGAGGTTGTCGGCCCCGCCGCCGCCGTACTCAACCGGGAACGGGATGCCCATCAGGCCGAGCTCGCCGAGCATTCCGACCAGCTCGTAGGGGAACGACTTCGTCGCGTCGAGCTCGGCGGCGCGCGGCGCCACCTCGTTGCGGGCGAAGTCCCTGACCGTGTCGCGGAGAAGCCGCTGCTCATCGCTCAGCTCGAAGTCCATCGCGGCGATTCTGTCATTAGATGACCGATCCCGAACCCCACGCACGCGGGGGCTCGGAACCGGTCATCTCGGTTCGGCGTGGCGGCGGGCGAGCTCGACGAGGAGACGGACGCCGTAGCCGCTCGCGCCCTTGCCGACGTACTCGCGGCCGACGTCCCAGGCGGTCCCGGCGATGTCGAGGTGGGCCCAGGTCGCGCCCTCGGTGAACTGCTCGAGATAGGCCGCGGCATAGAGCGTGCCGGCCTTGCGCTTGCTCCCGGAGTTCGAGAGGTCGGCAATCCGGCCGCGGGTCAGCTCCGTGTACTCGTGGTGGAGCGGCAGCCGCCAGGCGAGCTCGCCGACGATCTCGCCGGCGGTGGCGACCTCGGCGGCCCACTCGTCGTCGTTCGCGGTCAGGCCGGCGTAGGTCGAGCCGAGGGCGACGACGACGGCGCCGGTCAAGGTCGCGATGTCGACGATCCGCTCGGCGCCCTGCCGCGCGCACCAGGTGATCGCATCGGCGAGGATCAGCCGTCCCTCGGCGTCGGTGTTGTTGACCTCGACGGTGAGCCCGTTGAGCTGGGTGATCACGTCGCCCGGCCGCGTCGCCGTCCCGCTCGGCATGTTCTCGACCACGGGCAGCACCGCGGTCAGCTCGACCGCCAGCCCGAGCTCGGCGATCGCCGCGGTCGCCTCGAGGACGGCAGCGCCGCCGGACATGTCCATCTTCATGTCCGGCATCGACGCCGGGGGTTTCAGGGAGATGCCGCCGGAGTCGAAGGTGACCGTCTTGCCGACCAGCCCGAGCCGCGGCGCCGAGCCGCCGCCGGCGTAGCGAAGCACGATCAGCGCCGGGTCCGTGGCCGAGCCGGCCGCGACCGCGAGGATCCCGCCCATTCCCTCGCGTTCGAGCTCGTCCGGCCCGAGGACCTCGATCGCGATCGACTCGTGCGCGGCGGCGATCTCGCGGGCACGGGCGACCACGAAGGCGGGGTCGGCGACGTTGGCGGGAAGGGTCTGCAGATCGCGCGCACGGTTGGCGGCCTCGGCGGCGACGAGGGCGGTCGCCGCGTAGCCGCCGGGGTCGTCGGCTCCGAGCAGGGTCAGAGTCGCGATCGCCGTTCCTGCATCGCCGTCGCCGTTGCCGTCGCGCTTGAAGCGGTCGAAGCGGAAGCCGGCGAGGACCGTCCCCGCGGTCAGGGCGGCACCGATGCTCGCCTTCCGCGGATGCTCGGGAACGACCCAGGCCAGCGTGCCTGCATCGAAGCGGCGGGCCTGCCGGGCGGCGAGCGCGGCGGCGACCCGGGCCCGCTCGGGGTCGAACTCGTCGCGGTCGCCGAGCCCGACGACGAGCACCCGTCGCCCCGGTCCGGGCCGCAGCACCGTCAGCTCCTTCGCGGCGGCGCGGACGTCGTCGATGCCCTCGGCGGCGGCGAGCCAGGCCGGCGGTGCCTCGCCGGCGAAGAGGCCGGTGCAGAGCAGGTCGGCGGCGGTCGAAGCGGGGTCGGAGTCGCTGAGCTCGAGACGCATCGGGGCGCCACGATAGTCAGATGACCGATCCCGACCCCCCCAGGCACGCGGATGAACCACCGGACGATGCGCATCTCGCCGCGGCCTCTACGATTCCCGGCACCCACGCCACCGCCCGACGAGAGGAACGCCGCGAATGCCGAAGACCGTGATTCTTTCCACCGCCCGCACCCCGTTCGGGAAGATGGGCGGCGCCCTGGCCCCGCTCGGCGCCCCCGAGCTCGGCGGCAAGGCGATCGGCAGCGCCCTCGAGCGCGCCTCCGTGGAGCCCGGACAGGTCGAGTCGGTCGTCTACGGGCAGGTGTTGCAGGCCGGGCAGGGGCAGATCCCCTCGCGCCAGGCGCAGATCGCCGGCGGGATCCCCAAGGAGGTCCCGTCCGAGACGGTCAACAAGGTCTGCGCGTCGGGGATGCGATCGGTCGGGCTGCTCGATCAGGCGATCCGGGCCGGTGACCTCGGGGTCGGAGTCGGCGGTGGCATGGAGTCGATGTCGAACGCCCCCTACCTGCTGCCGGGCGCCCGCTTCGGGTTCCGGATGGGAGACGTCACGGCGGTCGACGCGATGACCCACGACGGCCTCACCAACCCGTTCACCGGCAAGCAGATGATCGCCGAGGCGAGCGATGTCGGCAACGAGCTCGAGATCACCCGTCCCGACATGGACCGCTTCGCGACCCGCTCTCACCAGCTCGCAGCCAAGGCCACCGACGAGGGCCGGCTCGCCGACGAGATCGTCGCGGTGACCGTGAAGTCACGGAAGGCGGAGACGACCGTCGAGGTCGATGAGGCGATCCGGCCCGACACGAACATCGAAACGCTGGCGAAGCTGAAGGCGGTCGGCGGCGACGACGCCACCCACACGGCCGGCAATGCGCCCGGCGTCAACGACGGCGCCGCCGCTGTCGTCGTCGCCTCCGACGAGTGGGCGTCGGCGAACGGCAAGGAGCCGCTCGGCACGGTGATCGGCTACGGCAGCATCGCGGACGACTACGCCTATCTCGCGCGAACCCCCGCGAAGGCCGCCCGGCTCGCCCTCGAGAAGGCCGGCAGGACGGCCGCCGACGTCGACCTCTGGGAGTTCAACGAGGCCTTCGCCTCGGTCGCGATCAACTCGATCCGGATGCTCGACATCGACGAGAACAAGGTCAACGTCAACGGCGGAGCGATCGCGCTTGGCCACCCGATCGGCGCCTCCGGCGGCCGGATCATCGGCACCCTCGTCCACGAGCTGCGGCGCCGCGGCGGCGGCCTCGGCTGCGCCGCGATCTGCAGCGGCGGCGGACAGGGTGACGCGATATTGATCGAGGTGTGATCGCGACAGGCGGTCGCGGATGAGCGGGCGCGGCGCGGCCTTCTTCGACCTCGACCGGACGCTGATGTCCGGCTCGAGCGGCGCCCAGTTCGGTCGCGCCGCCTACCGGGCCGGGCTCGTCAGCCGCGCCCAGGTGATGCGCTGGGGAGTCGATCACCTGAAGTTCCGGCTGCGGGGAGCGACCGACCGGGACACCGACGCGCTCGTCGCCCAGGTCAACGAGCTGCTCCGCGGCGTCCCGGCGCGGACCCTGCGGCGGATGCTGCCGGACCTGCTCGAGGGCATCCTGCCGCGGATCTACCCGCAGATGCTCGCCGAGGTGCGCTCGCACCAGGACGCCGGCCGCCCCGCCTTCATAGTCAGCGCCGCGAGCAACGGCGTCGTCGAGCTGCTCGCCCGCGTCCTCGACATGGAGGGCGGGATCGGCACCCGCTACGAGCTCGACGGATCCGGCCTCTACACGGGCCGGCTGCTCGGCGGCCTCAACTACGGCGAGCTCAAGGTCGAGCCGATGCGCCGCTTCGCCGCCGACCACGACATCGACCTGGCGCAGAGCTGGGCGTATTCCGACTCGATCTCGGACCTGCCGATGCTCGAGCTCGTCGGCAAGCCGGTCGCGGTCAACCCCGATGCGCCGCTGGCGCGGGCCGCAGCCGAGCGCGGCTGGCCGGTGATGCGCTTCGAGACGCTCGGCCGCAAGCTCGCCGCCGTCGGCGCCCTCGTCATCGCGACGCTGATCGGCGGCGGCAGCGTCGTCGCCCGCCGCCGCACCGCTCGCCTGCGTCGCTGAGATCGCAGAGCCGGCTCGCGGCATTGATCTAGGATCGCCGCGATGAACGCAGCGGAACTCGCGTTCGCGGGAATCCACCGCCAGGCGGAGGCCCTCCGTGCCGGCGACGTCAGCTCCCGTGAGCTGGTCGCGATGTACCTCGAGCGGATCGACCGCTTCGACGGCAGGCTCAACGCCTTCCGGGTCGTGCTCGGCGACCGGGCGCTCGCCGAGGCGGCCGAGGCGGACCGGCGGATCGCCGCCGGGGGGAGCGCGCCGCTGCTCGGCGTTCCGATCGCCCTCAAGGACGAGGTCGACGTCGTCGGCGAGCTCACCACGCACGGATCCGCCGCCTTCGATCAGCCCGCGACCGCCGACTCGGCCCACTACCGACGCCTCCGCGAGGCGGGCGCGGTCCTGATCGGCAAGACCAACCTCCCGGAGCTGGCGATCTGGCCGTTCACCGAATCGCAGGCCTGGGGCGTCACCCGGAATCCCTGGGACCCGGCGCGGAGCCCGGGAGGTTCGAGTGGCGGTTCCGCCGTCGCCGTCGCCGCCGGTCTCGTCGGCGCTGCCTCGGCCTCGGACGGGGGCGGCTCGATCCGGATCCCCGCGTCGTACACCAACCTGTTCGGCCTGAAGCCGCAGCGGGGGAGGATCAGCCTCGCTCCGGAGCGGGAGCACTGGCTCGGTCTCTCCGTCACCGGATGCCTGACACGGAGAGCCATCGACACGGCTCTGTGGCTCGACGTCACCGCGGGCCCGGAGCCGGGCGATGCCGACCGTCCGGCGCCGTTCGGCGGCTCTTACGTGGAGGCCGCGACGCAACCGCCACCGCCGCTCCGCATCGCTTCCTCCACGAGCGTCCCGCGCGCTCTCTTTCCGGGGCGTGTCTCCGACGTCAGCCGGGACGCGGTTGCCGAAGGGGCCCGGATCCTCGCCTCGCTCGGGCACACGGTCGAGGAGCGTGACCCCGAATGGGGGATGGTCGGGGGCGACGCCGTTCCCCGCTACCTCGCCGGAATCGCCGATCACGGCAGGTCCGTGCCCAACCGCGAGCGCCTCGAGCGGCGCACGCACGGGATCCTCCGGATGGGCAACGCGCTGCCGGCGACGGCGGTCCGCCGCGCCCGCGGCAACGAGGGCAAGCACGCGCGGCGGATGAATGCGATCTTCGAGGAGTTCGACCTCGTGATCACGCCGGTGACGGGCGTCGCGGCTCACGAGATCGGCCATCACGCCGGACGGGGGGCGGTTCGGACTCTCATCGGTGTCGCCCGTGACTATCCGAACACGCTGCAGTGGAACTACACCGGTCAGCCCGCGGCCTCGATTCCGCTGCCGCCCGCTTCGTCCGGCGACATGCCCCGCGCCTTCCAGGTCGTCGCCCCGCCCAACCGCGAGGACCTGCTGCTCTCGCTCGGCGGCCAGCTCGAGGCCGAGACCGGCTGGCCTGAGCGAGTCCCGGAGGGCTACGAATGAGGGTCGTCGCGGTCGGCCCCGGGCAGACCCTCGAGGTCCGCGAGGTCGATGAGCCGGCGCCGGAGGAAGGCGGGGTCGTCATCGACGTCGCTGCCTGCGGGATCTGCGGGTCGGACCTCCACATGCTCCCGTCGGGCGTGCTTCCCGAGGGAGCGGTGCTCGGCCACGAGCTCGCCGGGACGATCGCCGCGACCGGTCCCGGGGTCGAGGGATGGGCCGAGGGCGACCGGGTCTGCGTCTACCCGTTCGCCCCGGTCGACCGTCTCGACATCCCGCTGGCGATGTCGAGCGGCCTCGGCCTCGGCACCAACGACGGCGGCTATGCCGAGCGGATCGCCTGCGACGCGGCGATGCTCTGGCGGCTGCCCGACCGGATCGAGCTCGACCACGGCGCCCTCGTCGAGCCGCTCGCGGTCGGCCTGCACGGGATCGACGTCTCCGGCGCGCGGCCCGGACAGCCGGTCTGCATCCTCGGCTGCGGTCCGATCGGGGCGATGACGCTCGTCGGCCTGCTCGCCCGCGGCTTCGAGGAAGTCGTCGTCGTCGAGCCCAACGAGGGTCGCCGCGACCTAGCGACGCGGCTCGGGGCACCCCACGTCGCCGGTCTGGATGGCGTCCACGAAGAGGTTCTCGGCGCGCTCGGCGGACGTGCCCCCGAGGTGGTCATCGAGTGCGCCGGCAACGTCTCGGCCCCGGGCCTTGCCGTCGAGCTCGTCGCCGGCGAGGGAACGATCGCGCTCGTCGGGATGCTCGAGGAGCCGGTCCCGATCTCGCAGCTCAACGTGATGCTCAAGGAGGTGGTGCTGCGTGGCTCGTTCGCCTACCGGCCGAAGGACTTCGACGAGGCCGTCGCGATGCTCGCTGCCGGCGCCGTGCCGGTCGCGGAGCTGATCACCGCGCGCCGCCCGCTCGCCGATGCCGCCGATTGCTTCGCCGAGCTTCTCCGCCCCGGCACGAGGGAGCTCAAGATCCTCCTCGTCCCCTGAATCGCGGCCGGCGGTCAGTAGCCTTCCCGGCATGGCTATCGAGCCCGGGTCGGAGCGGCGAGCGCACCAGTGGCTTGCCGAGGAGTACGCGCGCGAGCAGGAGCGGGGCGTGCCGTTCGAGACGCTCTCCGGCCACCCGGTCGCGCCGCTCTACACGCCCGACGACCTCGCCGGGCACGACCCCGAGCGCGACGAGGGCTTCCCGGGATCGTTCCCGTTCACGCGCGGGGTCTACCCGTCGATGTACCGCGGCCGCCTCTGGACGATGCGCCAGTTCGCGGGCTTCGGCACCGTCGAGGAGACGAACGAACGCTTCCGCTACCTGCTCGCCCACGGCCAGACCGGCCTCTCGACGGCGTTCGACATGCCGACCCTGATGGGTCTCGATTCGGATCACGAGAGGTCTTACGGCGAGGTCGGCGTCGAAGGCGTCGCGCTCGACACCGTCGACGACATGGAGACGCTCTTCGACGGGATCCCGCTCGACGAGGTGACCGTCTCGATGACGATCAACGCTCCGGCGGCGATCCTGCTCGCCTTCTACGTCGTCGCCGCCGAGGAGAAGGGGATCGCGCCGGCGCAGCTCGGCGGGACGATCCAGACCGACATCCTCAAGGAGTACATCGCCCAGAAGGAGTGGTGCTTCCCGATCGAGCCGGCGATGCGGCTCGTCACCGACATGGTCGAGTGGTGCAGCGCCGAGATGCCGCGCTGGCACCCGATCTCGATCTCCGGCTACCACATCCGCGAGGCCGGCTCGACGGCGGCGCAGGAGCTCGCCTTCACGCTCAAGGACGGCCTCACCTACGTCGAGCGGGCGGTCGAGCGCGGCCTCGACGTCGACGAGTTCGCGCCGCGGCTGTCGTTCTTCTTCAACGCCCACATCGACTTCTTCGAGGAGATCGCCAAGTACCGCGCGGCTCGCCGGATCTGGGCCCGCGAGCTCCGCGACACCTTCGGGGCGAAGAACCCGAAGTCGATGCTGATGCGCACCCACACCCAGACCGCCGGCGTCAGCCTCACCGCCCAGCAGCCGCTCGTGAACATCGTCCGGACGACGATCGAGGC
>DATMCB010000091.1:0-5875 GCA_035558835.1 Solirubrobacterales bacterium | reverse complement strand
CGCGCGCGCCCAGGACCAGATCGAGCAGTCGCTGATCGACAACGACGTGACCGTCGACAACGGCGTTCCCTCGAGCCAGTTCCTCCCCGACAACCCCGACTTCCTCGACCCGGCCGTGACCGCATCGGCGCTCGGCGGGGTCGCGACGAGCTCGGGCGGCACGACCAGCGACGCGTCGTGCAAGAACGACGGCGAGACGCACGGCCTCGGCCTCGTCGACGGCAGCACCCTGCTGCAGCCCTCGGGCACGGCCCTGACGAACGGCGGCACAGTCGCGGCGGTCAGCGGCGACAACGAGATCGAGGTCGCCGTCCAGAACCAGGGCACCGCCGACGAGAGCAACATCAACGTCGACGTCTCGAGCGACACCGGGATCTCCGAGTCGGGGACGATCGACCAGATCGCCGCCGGCGAGACGCAGACGGTGAAGATCCCGCTGCAGCCGGAGCCGAAGGCCGGCGACAGCGCCGCGATCGACGTCGAGGTCGCGACGGTTCCCTGCGAGCAGGTCGCCGACAACAACAAGGCCAGCTACACGGTCACCTTCTGACCGCGCGCCGATCCCGCGCCTAACCTCTAGACGGTGCGGAACCTGGACTCGACCGTCGGGATCGTCGCCCTCGCCGCCGCGGGTGCCGCGGTGCTGGCGCTGCTCCTCTGCCTGATCCTGATGGTCAAGCTGCGCCGGCTGCGGGCCGACCAGAAGCTCGTGCTCGGCGACGGCCGCTCCGACCTCGTCGAGCACGCCGCCGAGCTCGCCCGCGTCGTCGAGGGGATGGAGGCGACGCTCCACGAGGAGACCCGGCGGAGTGCCGCCCGGATCGCCGCCGCCGAGGAGCGGCTCGACGCGAGCGTCAGCAAGTCGGCGGTCCTCCGCTACGACGCCTTCAACGAGACGACCGGCCGGCAGTCGAGCACGGTGGCGCTGCTCGACGACCTCGACAACGGCGTCGTCATCTCGGCGATCCTCCAGCGCGAGCAGGCGCGCGTCTACGCGAAGCCGATCGTCGGCGGCCGCTCGGGCCTCGAGCTGAGCCCGGAGGAGATCGCCGCGATGGAGCAGGCCCGCCGCGGGCCGGCGGCGGACGGCGGCGGATGAAGGTCGCCTACCTCGGCCCCGCCGGGACGTTCTCGGAGGAGGCCCTGGGGCTCGCCGCTGCCGGCGCCACCTACGAGCCGCTGCCGGTGGCGACGATCCCGGCCGCGGTCGAGGCGGTCGAGAGCGGCGCCAGCGAGCGGGCGCTCGTCCCCTTCGAGAACTCGATCGAGGGGACGGTGCGGCCGACGCTCGACGCGCTCGCCTTCGACGCCGACCGGGTCCGGATCGTCGGCGAGTTCGACCATCGGGTCCACCAGATGCTGATCGCGGCACGCCCGCTCGAGCCCGTCGAGGTCACCCGGGTCCTCTCCCACCCGCAACCGCTCGCCCAGTGTGCGCGCTTCCTCCGCGCCGAGCTGCCGGGCGCCGCGGTCGAGGCGGCCAGCAGCACCGCGGAGGCGGTCCGCAGGGTCGTCGAGGCGGCCGATCAGCCCTGGGCGGCGCTCGGATCGGCCGCCGCCGCCAGCGCCTACGGCGGCGTCGTCCTCCGCGAGGACGTCGAGGACGTCCCCGACAACGTCACCCGGTTCGTCTGGCTCGCCGCCGGGGAGGACGACCGGCCGACCGCGGAGCCTGATCGGCCCTGGCGGACGACGCTCGTCTTCGACGAGCTCGGCGCCGACCACCCCGGTGCGCTGGTCGACGCGCTCTCCGTGCTCGCCGATCGCGGCATCAACATGACCCGGATCGAGTCCCGCCCGCGCCGTAGCGGCCTCGGCAGCTACATGTTCTTCATCGACCTCGACGGCGGCGGGGGCGACGAGACGGTCGCCGCCGGGATCGCGGCGCTGCGGGAGCGGGCCGGGAACGTCCGCGTCCTCGGCAGCTACCAGGTCGGCGCGGCCGCGCCGCTTCCACCGGCCGCCTGAACCGGCCTGCAACCGCCGCGATCCGGCGGCGTCCGTGGCTAGAATCCGCGCCCAGATGAGCGTGGTGTCCGCACCGGGCCCGGCGGCCCCGGCTATGGAGGGCCCGGCGGGTGGGACGGGGATCCGCGGACGCGTCCTCGTCCTCAACGCGACCCACGAGCCGATCCACGTCTGCAGCGTCCGCCGCGCCGCGGTCCTGCTGCTGAAGTCGAAGGCGGTCGTCCTCGAGTCCGGCGATCGGGTCCTCCATTCCGAGCACGTCCAACTCGAGCGGCCGGTCGTGATCCGGCTCGTGACCTACGTCCACGTTCCCCGCGACGTCCACCGCCGCAAGATCACCCGCAAGGCGGTCCTCGCCCGCGACGCCTGGACGTGCCAGTACTGCGGCAGCGAGCGGCCCGGGCTGACCGTCGATCACGTGATCCCGCGCAGCCGCGGCGGCGAGTCGGTCTGGGAGAACATCGTCGCCTCCTGCGCCCCGTGCAACCGCCGCAAGGGCAACCGCCTCCCCCGCGAGATCCAGATGCACCCGAGGACGATCCCGCGGGCGCCCGGCCCGACCGTCTTCATCCGCGTCGCGGCACCGCGGCCGCCGGCGATCTGGGAGCGCTACCTGAACCCGGTCGCCGTCGCCGCCTGAGCGCGGCGGGGGCGGCGGGGCGTCCTCACGGGCTCTTCGCGTAGCCGTTGCCGGGAGCGATGTCGGCGCGTTTGCCGCTGCGCCGCTGGGTCAGAGCCGCCCAGCCGTAGCCGGTCTCGATCGCGGGGACGTCGGCGAGGTCGAAGCGGTAGCGCCAGGTCCGGCCCTTCGCGGTCAGCGTCGCCGGGGCGACCGCCTCGGCGGGGCCCTTCCTCGGCTCCCGGAAGACGGATGAGCCGTAGGCGATGTACTCGTAGTCGCTGCGCCTGCCGCCCCGCGTGTTGATGATGATCGCCGGCCGCTCGGCAGCGTGCGCGGGCTTCAGCTTCGCCCGCATCGTCACCGTGTGGGCAATCTTCGTGCCGCGCCGCTGCACCGTCGCCCCGGTGATGTCGAGGCGGGCGTGCTTGGAGAGCCACGGCGTGTCGAGGCGCGGATCGTGGACGGTGCGGCCCGCCGCCGCTGCAGTCGCGGCGAGGGCGAGCGTGGTCAGAACGGCCGCCGCGATCAGCGCCAGCGCCCCGCCGGGCCGGCGGGTCGGGGTCGTGGCTGTGGCCGTCGTCTCCATCCTGATTGCGTCGCCTCGCAGGCCAGAACCCGCTCGGGCGGCGAAAGTAGCAGTGGCGACCTCGCAAAGAACGAGGGGCCGCCCACAGCACGGCGGCTGGGGCGACCCCTCGTGCGGTTGATAGCGGGGAGACGGTCGTCGATCGGGTGGGACCAACTCCGATCCCGTCGCCCTGCCGGTGCCCGGGTGGTATTCGCCGGGCGGCCCGCGTGCCGCCTAGCGGCCCGGCACCTCCAGAGTCCCAACGATCATGTCACTCAATTTAGGACCACCTCCTTTCTCTGGTCCGCGGATTGAAGCAAACGGGCCAGTCGGGGATCGCGGACCGGCCCGGTCGGCGGCGCGGCGACCGCTCGTCGGGCGCCGCCGCTTCGCGGCGGTCGGGTGGAGCGCCAGCCGACCGCTCACCGCCTCGCCTCTTGCCCCACCGGCCGGACCCCCTCCTTCGAAGCGGGGTTGACTCTCGCTCAGTCGGCTTCGGTACCGTCGTCGTTCAGAGGCAGTTCGTCCTCGGGGATCGCCTCGCCCTCGGGCAGCGCGGCGGCCTCCTCCTCCTCGACGACGAGGGCGACGGCGCTGACGCGGTCGTCGTCGGCGATGTTCATCACCCTGACGCCCTGGGTGGCGCGGCCGTGCCGCGAGATCCCCTTCACCGACGTCCGCTGGACCATCCCGTTGACGGAGATGAACAGCAGGTCCTGGTGCTCGCGGACGATCAGCGCGCCGGCGAGGCCGCCCTTCTTCTCGGTCAGCTTCACGGTCAGGTTGCCCTTCGTCCCGCGGCCCTTGACCGGGTAGTCCTCGATCGCGGTCCGCTTGCCGTAGCCGTTCTCGGTGACGACGAAGACGTCGGTCTCGGGCCGGGCGATGTCCATCGCCAGGACCCGGTTCGGGCTGCCGTCGATCGTGTCGGAGACGTTCATCCCCCGTACGCCGGAGGTGTCGCGTCCCATCGCCCGGACCTTGTCCTCGCTGAACCGCGAGGCCTTGCCGGAGCGCGAGACCATGAGGATGTCGTCCTCGCCGCTGGTCAGCCGGACCTGGACGAGCTCGTCGCCGTCGCGGACCTTGATCGCGATGATCCCGTCCGCTCGGATCGGCGTGTTG
Organism: Solirubrobacterales bacterium; assembly: GCA_035558835.1. Classification (GTDB taxonomy): domain Bacteria; phylum Actinomycetota; class Thermoleophilia; order Solirubrobacterales; family 70-9; genus RHKX01. The sequence goes on along the minus strand of DATMCB010000091.1, from coordinate 1,592 downwards.
TACTGGGGGAACTCGGTCTTCTTGACGAGCCCGCCGGCGGTCGCGAACGCCAGGTACTTGCCCTCGCTGAAATCGCGGGTCGGGATCACGGCCATCACCTTCTCGCCCTCGCGGAGCGGCAGGACGTTGACGAGCGCCTTGCCGCGCGACGCGCGCGAGCCCTCCGGCAGCTCGTAGACCTTGAGCCGGTAGACCTTGCCGCGGTTCGTGAAGAACAGCAGGTAGTCGTGGGTCGAGCAGATGTGGAGGTGGGCGATGTAGTCGCCCTCCTTGAGGTTCATCCCGCTCACCCCCTTGCCGCCGCGGTGCTGCTGGCGGTAGGTCGCCAGCGGCAGGCGCTTCGCGTAACCGGAGGCGGTCAGCGAGATCACCATCTGCTGGTCGGCGATCATGTCTTCGATGTCGACCTCGCCCTCGGCAAGGGCGATCTCGGTCCGCCGCTCGTCGCCGTAGCGCTCCGCGATCGCGCCGAGCTCCTCGCCGATCACCCCGTCGATCCGCTTCTCGTCGCCGAGAATCGCGCGCAGCTCGCCGATCCGCTTCATCAGCTCGGTGTGCTCCTCGCGGACCTTGTCGGACTCGAGCGCGGTCAGCCGCTGCAGGCGCATGTCGAGGATCGCCTGCGCCTGGATCTCGGTCAGCTCGAACTTCTCGATAAGGCCGCTGCGGGCGTCGTCGGGGTTCGCCGAGCCGCGGATGAGCGCGATCACCGCGTCGAGGTTGTCGAGCGCGACGAGGATCCCCTCGAGGACGTGCGCGCGCGCCTCGGCCTGGCGGAGCTGGTACTGCGTCCGGCGGATGACCACTTCGCGCTGATGCAGCACGTAGTAGTGGACCATCTCCTTCAGCGACAGCGTCCGCGGCACCCCGTCGACCAGCGCCACCATGTTGACGCCGAACGTCGCCTGCATCTGCGTGTGCTTGTAGAGCTTGTTGAGCGCGACCTTCGGGATCACGTCGCGCTTCAGCTCGATCACGAGCCGCATCCCCGACCGATCGGACTCGTCCCGCAGGTCGGAGATCTCGGTGATCTTCTTGTCGCGGACGAGGTCGGCGATCTTCGTGATCAGCCCCCCGTCGCCGCCCTTGCGGACCATGAACGGCAGCTCCGAGACGATGATCGCCTCCTTGCCGCCCTTGATCGGCTCGATGTGCGCCTTCGCCCGCACCCGCACCGACCCGCGGCCCGACCGGTAGGCGGAGCGGATCCCGTCCGAGCCCATGATCGTCCCGCCGCCCGGGAAGTCGGGGCCCTTGACGTACTGCATCAACCCCTCGGTGTCGATCTCGGGATCGTCGAGATACGCCTGCACGGCGCCGCAGACCTCACGGAGGTTGTGCGGCGGGATGTTCGTCGCCATCCCGACCGCGATCCCCGACGAACCGTTGACGAGAAGGTTCGGGAACCGCGCCGGCAACACCAGCGGCTCCGCCGAGGACTCGTCGTAGTTGGGACCGAAGTCGACGGTCTCCGCCTCGATGTCGCGGAGCATCTCGGTGGCGAGCCGCGCAAGCCGCGCCTCCGTGTACCGCATCGCCGCCGGTGGATCGTCGTCGATCGAGCCGAAGTTGCCCTGGCCGTCGACGAGGAC
>DATMCB010000090.1:0-4578 GCA_035558835.1 Solirubrobacterales bacterium | reverse complement strand
GCAGATCGCCCGCAGCGCCGGCTACGCGATCGCCTTCTCGCTGCTTCTGATCGCCGCCTACGTCGCGTTCCGGTTCGAGCCGAAGTACGCGATCCCGGTGATGATCGCCGTGATCCACGACATCCTGATCACCGCGGGCGTCTACTCGATCGTCGGAAGGGAGGTAACGAGCGGCACCGTCGCCGCTTTCCTGACGATTCTCGGGTATTCGCTCTACGACACGATCATCGTCTTCGACAGGGTCCGAGAGAACGTGCCGCGGTTGCCCCGCGCGACGTTCTCGCAGATCGCCAACCGCTCGCTCAGCGAGGTCCTGACGCGATCGCTGATCACGGGCCTTTCGACCGTCTTCCTGATCGGCGTGATCCTGATCTTCGGCGGCGAGACCCTGCGCGACTTCGCCTTCGCGATGATGATCGGCGTGCTGTCCGGGACCTACTCGTCGATCTTCATCGCATCGCCGGTGCTGATCGCCTGGAAGGAGCGCGAGCCCGCGTACCAGGCCCGGGCGGCGCGGATCGCCGAGCAGATGGGTTACGTGCCGCCGTTCCCCGAGGACAACGAGGTCGCGCTCGTCGGCGGCGAGCCCGAGCGCGAGCCCGCGAAGGGCTCCGCCGCCGTCGGCGATGGCGGCGACGGTGGCGATGGCGGCGCCGCCGTGGAGGAGGAACGGCCGCGAGCGCCGGTCGCCACCGCTCCGGCCGGCGAAGGCAACGGCGCCGAGCCGGACACCTCCGAGGCGGAGATGACCGAGCGCGAGCGCCGGATGGCGGCGCGGCGCCGGCGCCAGGCATCGCAGAAGCGCAAGCACGGAAGGAATCGCTGATGGCCCTGCTCGTCTGGATCACCCTCGGCGTCGCCCTCTGGCACTTCACCGTCTTCATTCCCGACAAGTTCGTCGGCGGGATCATCGGCGCGTTCCTCGCCGCGATCGCCGGCGCGCTGGTCAGCGGCGCGCTGCTGCAGATCGCGCAGGACAAGAGCCTCGGCGAGACCGACGTGGCGACCTTCCTGGCCGCGGTCCCGGGCTGTCTGATCGCGCTCGCGATCACCTACGCGATCGGCGCCCGGGACCCCAGTCGCCACCCGGTTCACTATGGAGATGCCTAGAACCACCCCGTAAAGAGGGGCTTTGCGACCTGGTTCCGTCCTCGGGCGCTGCGAGCCTCACGGGCGTGAGCGCGAGTCCCGTCCCAACCCGATTCAGCGCCCGCCCCTACGACTACGCGGAGGCGCGCCTGATCGCCGACGAGCTCGGGCTCGCCGACCCGGTCGCGATCGCGCTCGTCCGACGCGGCCACCGGACGGTCGCGGGGGCGCGGGAGTTCCTCGCGGCTGCCGAGAGCCATGAGCCGGAGCTGTTCGACGGGATCGACGCGGCGGTCCGGCGGATCCTCGCGGCGATCGAGGCCGGACAGCGGATCACCGTCCACGGCGACTACGACGTCGACGGGATCTGCTCGACCGCGATCATGGTCGCAGCGCTGCGGCGCGCCGGCGCCGAGTGCGACTGGCTGATCCCGGATCGTCTCGCCGACGGCTACGGACTCGGCCCGGCCTCGATGGAGGCGCTCGAGGAGCGCCGGAGCGGTCTGCTGGTGACGGTCGACTGCGGAATCGCCTCGCCCGCCGAGGTCGCAGCCATCGAGGCGGCCGGGATCGCGGTCGTCGTCACCGACCACCACCAACCCGGCGAGGCGCTGCCCGATTGCCCGATCGTCCACCCGCAGGTCAGCGGCTACCCGTTCGAGATGCTCTGCGGGGCCGGGGTCGCCGCCAAGCTCGCCCAGGCGCTCGAGCGCTCGGCCGGCGAGCCGGAGGCGCCGATCCGCGACCTCGACCTCGTCGCGCTGGCGACCGTCGCCGACCTCGTGCCGCTGGTCGGTGAGAACCGCTCGCTCGTCCGCCGCGGACTCGAGCAGATCCGGCGCTCGCCGCGACCGGGCATCGCGGCGCTGATGGAGGCCGCCCGCGTCGAGGCGGAGCTGATCGACGAGGGCGACATCGCCTTCCGGCTCGGGCCGCGGCTCAACGCCGCGGGGCGCCTCTACCGCGCCGATGCCGGCGTCGAGCTGATGCTGACCGACGACGCGGCGCGGGCCGGGGCGATCGCTTCCGAGCTCGACGCCGCCAACCACGAGCGGCGGGAGACCGAGCGCCAGGTCGCGGCCGCTGCCGAGGCGGCGCTTCGCGAACTCTCCGAGGAGCTCCGTGATGGAGCGGCGATCGTCGTCGCCGGCGAGGGCTGGCATCCGGGGGTCGTCGGGATCGTCGCCTCGCGGCTCGTCGAGCGGCACGGCAAGCCGGCGATCGTCCTCGCGGTCGAGCCGGGCGGGCGGGCGAAGGGCTCGGGACGCAGCATCGAGGGCTTCGACCTGCTCGCGGCACTCGACGCCTGCGCCGCCCATCTGGACCGCTACGGCGGTCATCGCGCCGCCGCCGGAGTCGAGCTGCAGGCAAGCGGGATCGACGCCTTCCGCGACGCGTTCGTCGCTCATGCCGGCTCGGTCGAACCTTCGACCGAGCCGCGCGAGGCCGAGCTCGTCGACGCATTCGTCGGCGCCGAGTCCCTCGACCTCGACATCGCCGAGCAGCTCGCGACCCTGGCCCCGTTCGGGCAGGGCAACCCGGGCATCAAGCTGCTCGTCCCCGGCGCCCGGGTCGGGGACGTGCGGCCGATGGGAGAGGAGGGCAAGCACGCCCGCTTCAACCTCCGGACCGGCACCCTCTCGGCGCGAGGGGTCGCGTTCAATGCCAACGGCAAGCTGGCCGCCGCCGAGCGCGAGCCGCACGACATCGCCGTCCGGCTCGAGGTCAACCACTGGAACGGCGCAGTCGAGCCGCGGGCGGTCCTCGCCGACGCGTTCGCCCGCGAGCCGTCGCCCGATGGCGGCGAGAGCCACGGCCACCGTTGCGCGGCAGCGCCCGACGAGCTCTGGTGGGGACGGTTCGCGGCCGAGCTCGAGCGCGAGCCGGCGGCCGCCGCGGCGAACGGCTCCCGCGAGGGCGAGGAACGCCGCGTCCTCGACGCCCGCGGCGCGTCCGCGGTGGCGCGGATCGCCGAGCTGGTGTCGAGCGGCGAGCGGGTGGTCGTCGTCACCGCCGACGGCGGGCGGCGTTCGGCGCTGGCGGAGCCCGGGGCCGTCGCCGGCGCGGCCGGTCCCGCCTGCACCTGCCTGCGCTGCCCGGAAGGCGAGCTGACCCGCCTCGCCGCCGTCGAGGACTGCAACCTGATCGTGACCGACTGGCAGTCGCTGGCGGCGGCGCCGTTCGCGGCCGCCGGCTTTCAGCACCTCGTCCTGGTCGACCCGCCGAGCGGCGCCGAGTGGGAGCGGGCGGCGCTGCGCTCGAGCGGGGCAGGCTTCGCGCACCGCTGCTGGGGGTCGAGCACCGAGCTCGCGGAGATGTGCTGGGACGCCGAGTGGGACCTCCGCGGCCCGCTCGCCGACGTCTACCGGTCGCTGCTCGCCGCCGAACTCAGCGACGAGCCGCTCCGCAAGGCGCTCGTCGGCACGGCCCGCTACGGCCGCTCCGCGGAAGCGGCGGCGCGTTCGGTCCGGGTCCTCCGTGAGCTCGGGATCGTCAGCGGCTGCGATGACGGCGATGCCCGCTCGTTACGGGTCGTATCCTCGGAGAAGACGAAATTGGAGCTTTCCGCCGCCTTCCGGGCGTATTCGGAGATCCATCAGGAGGGCCTGAGATACCTGCAGAGCCGAAGAGCGGAGCCCTGACGGGCACTGGAGCCGACGCCGAAGGCGTCGCAGCCGCCCCTGCCGTTGACGAGCCCGGCCGGATCCGGGTCGGGGTCGAAGAGGGCCCGGCCGCGCCCGCTCCGGTCGACGCGATCACCCGCGATCTGACCGATTTCGAGCGTGAGCTGCTCGGCGATCTGCTGGCGGTGATCGGCGAGCACGATCCCGGCAACGGGGCCGCCGTCGACCGGCACGAGGTCGAGCGTGCGTTCGTGTTCGCGTGCGAGCGCCACGCCGACCAGCGGCGCCGCTCCGGCGAGGACTTCATCAACCACCCGGTCGAGGTCGCGAAGATCTGCGCCGGCCTGCGGCTCGACACCGAGACGCTCTGTGCCGCGCTCCTCCACGACACCGTCGAGGACACCAGCGCCAGCCTGACCGAGGTCGCCAACGGCTTCGGCCAGCAGGTCGCCCACCTCGTCGACGGGGTCACGAAGCTGACCGGGATCACCTTCGCGAGCCGCGACGAGAGCCAGGCGGAGAATTACCGGAAGATGATGGTCGCGATGGCCGCCGACGTGCGGGTCATCCTGATCAAGCTCGCCGACCGCCTCCACAACATGCGGACGCTCGGCGCGATGCCGAAGCAGAAGCAGCTCGCGAAGGCGCGCGAGACGCTCGAGATCTACGCGCCGCTGGCGCACCGCCTGGGAATCCACGCGATCAAGTGGGAGCTCGAGGACCTCGCGTTCCAGGTCCTGCACCCACGCAAGTACGACGAGATCAAGCAGCTGGTCGGCCAGCAGCGCGACGAGCGGGGTCGTTACGTGGCCGAGGCGGGCGAGTTCCTGAGCAAGGAGCTGGCGACGGTCGGGATCGACGCAGA
>DATMCB010000089.1:0-3499 GCA_035558835.1 Solirubrobacterales bacterium | reverse complement strand
GGACCCGTGGCTGGGGGCCTGAGCGCACCCGCCAATGACCCCTCACCACAAGCACGGGTGGCGGGGGCGCCCTTCCGCGGGAGGCGCCGGACGGGGCGCCCCACGGCGCGCCCCGCGCGCCGTGGGGCTGTCCGGCGACGGGACCCGCGGCCAGTGGCCGCGCCGGGAATCCGCCGACGAAACGACCGCGCTACCCGGAAACGCTGGCCGGCCGGTCCGCCAGCTTCACGTCGATCTGCTGCGACGAGCCGCCGCGGAGAACCGTGAGGGTCACCGTGTCGCCGGGCTGCTTGGCGTTGACCGCCGCGATCAGGTCCTCCATGCCGGTGATCGGCTTGCCGTCGATCGCGGTGATGACGTCGCCGCCGGCCTTGACCTCGGCGCCGGCCATCCCGACGGTCGCGTTGCCGGCCTCGATGCCGGCGTTCGCCGCGGGCCCGTCCGGCGTCACCTTCTGGACGAGGACGCCTTCGTCGACGTCGAGGTTCAGCACCTTCGCGAGCTCCGGGCTCAGGTCGGCGCCCTCGATGCCGAGGTAGGCGTGCTGGACCGAGCCGCCGTCGATGATCTGCTGGGCGACGCTCTTGGCGGTGTTGATCGGCACCGCGAAGCCGATCCCGACCGAGCCGTTGCTGCCGGTGCCGGTCGCGATCTGCGAGTTGATCCCGATCACCCTGCCGCCGGCGTCGATCAGCGGCCCGCCGGAGTTGCCGGGGTTGATGGCCGCGTCGGTCTGGATGACATCGGAGATCGTGAAGCCGTTCGGCGCGCTGATCTGCCGCTGCAGCGCCGAGATGATCCCCGATGTGACGGTCCGGTCGAGGCCGTAGGGGTTGCCGATCGCGATCGCGCCGTCGCCGACCTTGACCTGGTCGGAGTCGCCGAGCTGCAGCGGCTTCGCGTCGACCTTGCCGGGATCGACGGAGAGGACGGCGACGTCGCTCGAGTCGTCGACGCCGAGCACCTTCGCCGGGAGCGGCTCGCCGTCGCCGAACTTGACGGTCACCGAGCTCGAGCCATCGACGACGTGAGCGTTGGTGAGCACGTGGCCGTCGCTGTCGATGAGGATGCCGGAGCCGGTCGCGACCCCGCCGCCGGAGGGACCGCCGAACGGCGTCGCGGGCGCCGTCGGCTTCTGCTCGGCGGAGATGAAGGCCACTCCCTGGGCGTCCTCCTGGTAGACCTGGTTGACCGTCTGGCCGGTGCTCGAGGCGGGCTCGGTCTTGGTGATCGGCATCGCGGCGACCGGCGCCGAGCCGGAGGAGTTGTCGACGGAGATCAGACCGGTCGCGATCGCGACGATGCCGATGGCGACGGCGACGATGCCCCCGAAGAGGGCCGATCCGAAAGAGCTGCGGAAGAAGATTCTGGCTCGAGTCATGCCGCGCCATGATCGGCGGCGACCCTCAGCGACTGCTGAACGACTGCTGAACGGCCGCTAAGACTTTCCGCAGTTGCAGCTAAAAAACCCGCCCGCGCACGGGCCGGAGGAAGCGGACGCGTAGCGGAGCATTCCTCCGGGGTTGCCTAGCGCTCGTCCGAGAAGAGGTGCTCGCGGGTCTTCTCCTCGTCGGAGACGAGGTCCCGGACGGCGCCCTCGGGATCGGCGGCGCGCATCAGCGCCTCCCCGATCAGAACGGCGTCGACGCCGATCCGCTCGAGCTCCTCGACCTGAGCGGGGTCGTCGTAGCCGGACTCGGCGACGACCGTGATCCCGGCCGGGACGTCGGTGATCAGCTCCGGGGTGGTCCCGGTGTCGACGCTGAGATCGGCGAGGTTGCGGTTGTTGATCCCGATCACGTCCGGATCGAGCCGCAGCGCCCGCTCGAGGTCGGTCTCGTCGTGGACCTCGACCAGGCAATCGAGGTCGAGCGCGGTCGCCTCGTCCCAGAGCAGCTGCAGGTCCTCGTCGGCGAGCGCGGCGGCGATCAGCAGCACCGCATCGGCGCCGGCCAGTGAGGCCTCCCAGAGCTGGTAGGGATCGACGATGAAGTCCTTGCGGAGGATCGGCAGCGCCGATGCCGCCCGTGCCGCCTCGAGGTCGGCGAGGGAGCCGTGGAAGTGCGGCTCGTCGGTGAGCACGGATATCGCGGCGGCGCCGCCGCGCTCGTAAGCGCCGACCACGTCGGCGACGTCAGCGTCGGGCCGGATCGCTCCGGCCGAGGGCGAGCCGCGCTTGAACTCGGCGATGAGCGAGAGCCCGGGCTGGACCAGGGCCTCCTTGAAGGGCCGGTGACCGCGGCGGGTGCCGAGCCGGGCACGAAGCTGCTCGCCGGGCACTTCGGCAATACGTCTGCGGACGCCGTCGCGCGCCGCGTCGACGAGCTGATCCAACCTGCTCATCCGCTCAGCAGGCTACCGATCCCGAGGCCCGGCGCCGGGCGATCGGACGTCCTGATCGGAACCTCGCATCGCGACCAGCTGCCGGAGGACGCCGGCCGCGGCACCCGAGTCGATTGCCGCCCGCGCCGCCTCGATCCCGCCCGCCAGATCGTCGGCGCCGCCGCCGACGTAGATCGCGGCGCCGGCGTTGAGCAGCGCGATGTCGGCGGCCGGGCCCGGCTCACCGGCGAGGATCGCCCGCGCGGTGGCGGCGTTGTCCGCCGGCTCGCCTCCGGCGATCGCCTCGAGCGGCGCCTCGTCGATGCCGAAGTCGCCGGGATCGACGAACCATTCGCTGGTCCCGCCTCCCCGCACCTCGATGACTCGGGTCGGGCCGGAGATCGAGAGCTCGTCGAGGCCCTCCTCGGCGGTAACGACCATCGCGTGCTCGCAGCCGAGGCCGGCGAGCGCCTCGGCGATCGTCTCCTGGTAGCGGCGATCGGAGACGCCGAGGAGCTGGCGGGTCGCCCCGGCCGGATTGGTCAGCGGTCCCAGGAAGTTGAAGATCGTCCGGACGGCGAGCTCGGCGCGGACCGGGACGACGTGCTTCATCGCCGCGTGATGGGCGGGGGCGAACATGAACCCGAACCCGGTCGCCCGGATCGCCTCCCCGACCTCCCCGGGCTCGAGCGTGATCTCGACTCCGAGCGCTTCGAGCATGTCCGCCGATCCGGAGCGCGAGGTGCTCGAGCGATTGCCGTGCTTGGCGACCGCGCAGCCGGCGCCGGCCGCGATCAGGGCCGCGGTGGTCGAGACGTTGAAGGTCGACGGGCCGCCCCCCGTCCCGGCGGTGTCGACGAGGTCGTCGCGACCGGTTTCGACGTGGGTGGCGAGGCCGCGCATCGTCCGGGCCAGGCCGATCAGCTCCGGGACCGTCTCGCCCTTGGCGCGCAGGCCGACCAGAAAGGCGCCCGTCTGCACGTCGCCGGTCCGTCCCTCCATGATCTCGGCGAGCACCGCCGATGCATGGTCGGACGTCAGGTGCTCTCCGGAGCAGACGGCGTCGATGGCGCGGGTCAGGATCTCGTTCGGCATCGCGGCTCCGGGCGGGTCAGTCTCTCACGCCGCCGAAGCGGCCGGCAGGCCGAGGAAGTTGGCGAGCATCCGCTTGCCGAGC
>DATMCB010000088.1:0-6252 GCA_035558835.1 Solirubrobacterales bacterium | reverse complement strand
CCTCCGAGAACGTCGAGCTCTCCTACAGCTACCTGATCTTCATGACCGCCGCGATGCTGATCGCCTCGGTCGGCATCTACTTCAACCAGCCGATCCTGATCGTCGGCGCGATGGTCGTCGGCCCCGACTTCGGGCCGATCGCCGGGGTCTGCGTCGCCATCGTCAATCGAAGCCGCAAGCTCGTCCGCCGTTCCGCGGCCGCGTTGTTCATCGGCTTCCTCGTCGGCACCGTCGTCACCTATCTGATGACGCTGCTGCTCCGTGAGGTCGGGCAGATCCCGGAGACGATCAACTTCGACTCCCACTCGCTCGTCCGCTTCATCTCGAACCCGGACTTCTTCTCCGTCTACGTCGCTCTCGCCGCAGGCGTGGTCGGGATGCTGAGCCTGACGACCGCGAAGTCGAGCGCACTCGTCGGCGTGCTGATCTCGGTGGCGACCGTTCCCGCTGCTTCGAACATCGGCGTCGCCGCCGCCTACACCGACTGGGCGACCGCCTGGGGCGCGACCGCCCAGCTCATGCTGAACCTGACCTCGATCTTCGTCGCCGGCCTGCTGACGCTCACCCTGCAGCGGCGGATCTACATGCGCCGCCGCCGGATCCACCTCAGCGACGGCGCCCGCGGCCCAGCCGGCCTCCCGATCGGCCAGAGCCGTCGCGCCGACATCGACCCCGACCAGGAGCCGGCGGCGGAGTAGGGGTCAGCGACCGCGCTGTGGTCGATACGTCCCGGATCCGGGACGAAACCGGGCTCAGCGGCCGAGCCGCTCCCAGAGTCGCTCCTCGGCGGCGAGGACGCGTGCCGCGGCGGAGGCGATGCGCTCCCAGCCGGCGGGGTCGGGATCGTCGGACTCGCTCGCCGCGAAGAGCTCGGCGGCGAGGGCGGACCAGGACTCGGCCGCGGCGGCGGCGAGCGTGGCGCCGTCGTCATGGCCGACCTCGGCGAGGAAGCGTGAGTAGAGCGAGCGGAAGTTGCTGCCGCCGGTGCCGCGGCGCTCGATCACCTGATAGTTGAAGCGAGCCGACCACTGCCAGTCGGGAGTCGCCTGCGGCCATTCGCCGACCTCGGCTGCGAAGCGGCGCAGCGCCGGCAGGCCCTCGAAGTCGCCCATGTCCGGCTCGAGCATCCGCAGCGTTGCCCGCGCGATCGCCGCCGGCGCCGCCGCCCGCAGCTCGGCGACGGTGGGCGCCTCGCCTGGAACGTCGACCATGTGGCCGGCGAGCGGGTAGTAGGGATGCTGCTCGTGGCGGGCCCTGGCGAGGCCGGCGAGCGAGGTCCGCTGCAGCTCGGGGAAGCCGGTGTCGGCGACGTACGCGTACTCGTCGTCGTAGCCGGCGAGGACGATCGCGTGGCCGGGGAAGTGGGCGGAGTTGCCGTAGTGGTCGAGGTGGAAGAGGTCGGTGAGAAGGAGCGCCGGGCGACCCTCGTCGACGACCCCGCGGGCCAGCTCCCAGGCGCGGTCCGGATCGTCTTCCGTCGTCAGCCGCAGCGGCGCGCCGGTCAGCTCCAGGAAGCTCTCCTCGAGGCGGCCGGTGCGGCCGTTGGTGAACCGCGTCGGCGAGAGCTCCGGGGCCGCGAAGTAATAGAAGCAGGCGCCGGCGCCGAGCCCGAAGGCGAGCTCCTCGGAAACCTCGACGCCGTGGAACGCGAGCAGGTTGCGCAGCGCCGTCGACCCGCAGTGGTGACCGGGCCGATGCTCGAACCCGGGGATCAGCGTGACCGTCGACTCGCTCGCCATCGCTCGGAAGTCTGTCAGCCCGCCGCCGCGCCTCGGTCCCACCCGGACGGCCGGCGCCGGCACGCCGTCATCTAGGCTCGCCGCCATGACCCGGATCGCTCTGATCGCCAACCCGAAGTCGGGCAGCGGCGAAGCTGAACGCGTGGCGGCGCTGCTCGCCGAGGCCGGCGCGGAGGTCGATGCGCGCGCGCTCGAAGCGCCCGGGGACATCGATGCCGGCACCGAGCGGATCGCCGTTGCAGGAGGCGATGGATCGATCGGCGAGGCCGCGGCGCTGGCGGCGGCGGCCGGGGTCCCGCTCGCGGTCATCCCGACCGGGACCGCCAACGACTTCGCCACCCACTTCGGACTGCCCGCCGAGCTCGGCGCCGCCTGCCGGCTTGCCGCCGGCGGCACCGGGACGCGATCGGTCGAGCTGCCGCGCGTCTGCGCCCGCCCGTTCGTCAACGTCGCCGGCGCCGGGCTGCCGCCGGCCGCGGCGGCGGAGGCCGGCGGGCTCAAGGAGGACCTCGGCCCGCTCGCCTATCCGGCCGGCGCCGTCGGAGCGGGACTGAAGTCGGAGCCGATCCGCTGCGCGGTCACGGTCGACGGCGAGCGCCTTTTCGCCGGCAAGGCGTGGCAGGCATCTGTCGCCGGAAGCGGCGCCTTCGGGGGCGGCGCCGGCTTTCAGACCGACTCCGCCGACGGCATGCTCGACGTGATCGTGATCGAAGCCGGCAACAGGGCCCGGCTCGTCAAACATGCGCTCGGGCTCCGGCTCGGCGACGTCGAGCGGCAACGCGGCGTCGTCTCGGGCCGCGGCCGGACGATCGGACTCGAGCTCGATCCGGAGCAGGACCTGAACGTAGACGGCGAGCTGGTCGATGTCGCCGCGCTCAGCGACGACGGCCGGCTCCGCTTCGAGACCGGCGGCGAGCGCTTCGAGCTGATCGTCGCCTGAGTCCGCCCGGCGATCGGGCCCGGGCCTATGCTGCGCGGCCGTGCCGCCGGCCCTGACAACCGAACGACCACGACGACTGCGCCTGCCGCCGCCGGCCGCTCCTTTCGAGGCGGTCCGATGAAGGTCGGCATCGTGGGGATGCCGAACGCCGGCAAGTCGACCCTCTTCAACGCGCTGACTCAGGCCGGCGCCGAGGCGGCCGGGTACCCGTTCACGACGATCGAGCCGAACGTCGCGATCGCCCCGGTCCCCGACGAGCGGCTCGACGAGCTCGCCGCCACGCTCGGATCGTCGCCGGTCGTCCACGAGTCGCTCGAGGTCCACGACATCGCCGGGCTCGTCCGCGGCGCGGCCGCCGGCGAGGGCCTCGGCAACCGCTTTCTCGCCTCGATCCGCGAGACCGACGCGATCTGCCACGTCGTCCGCGCTCACTCCGACGCCGGCGTCCCCCACCCCGGCGGCGAGGTCGACCCGGTCGCCGATGCCGAGATGGTCGAGGCCGAGCTGATGCTGGCCGACCTCGAGACCGCCACCCGGCGGCTCGAGCGGGTCAGCAAGCAGGCCAAGGCACTCGACAAGGACGCGATCGCCGAGCGCGACTGGCTCGCCGAGGTCGTCGCCGCGCTCGAGCGTGGCGAGCCGGTCCGCTCGGTGACGGTGCCCGATGCGGTCTTCCCCGCCGGACCGCAGAACCTCCAGGCGCTCACGTCGAAGCCGGTGCTCTACGTCGCCAACGTCGACGAGGGCGAGGACGAGCCGCCGGCGGCGCTCGTCGAGCACGCCCGCGAGGGCGGCGACCGGGCGATCGCCCTCAGCGCCAAGATCGAGGCGGAGCTGGCCGAGCTCGACGACGAGGAGGCGGCGATGATGCGGGCGGAGCTCGGCGTCGCCGAGTCCGGGCTCGACCGGATGGTCCGGGCCGCCTACGACCTGCTCGACCTGATCAGCTTCTTCACGGCCGGACCGGGGACTGAAGCCCACGCCTGGAGCCTGCGCCGCGGCGGGAGCGCATGGGATGCGGCCGGGAAGATCCACTCCGACATCCAGGAGGGATTCGTGAAGGCGGAGGTGATCCCGTGGGAGCAGCTCGTCGAGTGCGGCGGCTACGGGCCGGCCCGCGACCGCGGCCTGCTCCGGATCGAGGGCCGCGAGTACGTCATGGCTGACGGCGACGTCCTCACCGTCAAGCACGCGTAACGGGCGAGAGGCCGCGCTCTCGCCCAAGTCAGGAAACCTGACGGAGGGGCCTGAAACGCCCGAGCGGCGCCCGCCGAAAGCAGACGTCGGCCGTCCGTCAGGAGTTCAGCAGCGGTTTGGCCTCGTTCGAGACCGTGACGTGGATCGCGTCCGGCTCGTAGGCGTAGTCGATCACGTCGAGGGCGCGGAGGCGGTCGAGCATGAACTGGAAGGCCTCCGCCTGACGGTCGCTCGCGTACCTGCGCTCGATGTCGAAGGACCAGCCCGTCGTGTGCAGCGAGTAGGCGTCGGTGGCCTGGTCGTTGATTCCGACGAGCCGCTTCTGATACTCGCGGTCGCGGACCGTGCTGGTCACGTTCAGCTCGCCCTTGCCGCCGTTGATCTCGCGGACCCGCGAGGTCATGTAGATCAGCGTCGCCAGAGCTTCGGGACGGAGCGCCCGGTACAGCGAGGGATCGACCCCGAGCTTCGGTGCCAGCTCGCCCATCCCGGGATCGATCGCGTATCCGTAAGACACGCCGTCGGGGAGCTCGACCAGCGTCCCGTCGTCCAGTCCCGCCTGGACGTCGTCCGGTGTCGCGAACACCTCCGTGTCGGTCTCCGGATGGAAGACCTCCTCCTGCGTCGCCTTCTTCCCCTGCAGCTCCGCGAGCCGCTCGAGCTCGGAACGGTCGTTGCGGTAGAGGTCCATGATCCGCTCGGCGGCGAGGACTCTCCAGAAATAGGTCGAGCTGTCGTCGCCGAACGAAGCGAGCAGCTTCCAAGACTTCCGGTTCACCAGCGGCGAGGAGTCGAAGAAGAGCTGCGCGTAGCTCGGATCGTCGACCGGCGTCTCCTCGCGATAGGCCGCGATCACGTTCTCGAGGTTGCCGATCCCCATGTGGTAGCTCGTCGTCGCGAGGTCGGCGCGGCCGAAGCGATCGGCGGCGATCTCGAGGTACTTCCCCATTCCGTCGAGCGCCGCCTCGGGGTCGAAGCGCTCGTCGACCTCGGCCCGGCGCTTGCGCAACGCCTGCTCCTGCCTGGGCAGATGCCGCAGCTTCATCAGCGCCCGCGTGCGGACCTTCGGCTGCTTGCTGCGCGACTGGCGCTTCGCCTTCGCCGTCTCTGCCTCGACCCGCGCGATCCGCTTCGTCAGCGCGCGGCTCCGGGCGAGATCGACCCGCATCCCGAGCAGGTCGGTCCCGGTGCCCGCGACGATCTGGGCGAGCCCGCTCGCCGCCTCGGGGTCGTCCCCGGCGATCACCTCCGGCCGGCCGGCGCTCTCGAGCAGGACCATCGCCTCCATCACGTCCGGATCGGCGCCGTGTGCGGCCGCCGCTTGCTCGATCTGATCGCGCCAGCGTGCCGTCCGGCGGGCGCTGGCGACGATCCCGCCGGGGCTCTTCTCGTAGAGGACGTGCGAGAGCCCGAGCGCCGCCCGCCGCTCGAAGTCACCGGTCCGATCCGCCTCCCACGCGAACGGATCCCCGGAGCCGCCGGAGCGCCCGGCCTCCGCGATCCGGCCTGCGTCGAAGCCGTCGCCGCCGATGGTGCCGGTGAGAAGCAGAACCGCGACCACGACCGCAGCCGCGACCGCGGCAATCGCTGCAAGCGTCCACGGGCGCGCCGGTGAGCGCCGGCCCGCAGGTCCGTCGTCGTCCTGCCTCGGCATTCCGCCCACTGTGACAGCCGTCGCTTCCCGGCCGCCGCGGAGGACTACGCTGCCTGCCGGTGCGAACGCAGGCCCGCTTTCCATCGGTCACGCCCGACGAAGGCCATTACGAGAGCTTCTACCTCAAGGCCGCGGCCCCCGAGGGAGGCCGTGCGGTCTGGATCCGCCACACGATCCACAAGCGCCCCGGCGCCGACCCGACCGGGGCCGTCTGGATGACCTGGTTCGACCGCGACCGGCCCGGCCCCGTCGCCGCCAAGCAGCAGGTCGGTCCTGAACTGATCACGACGCCCGCCAAGTCCTACGTCCGCGTCGGCGAGTCGGAGATCGCACCCGGCCGTGTCCAGGGCCTCGTCGCCGACAACGGCACCCACTCGAGCTGGAACCTCCGCTTCACGGACCACGACGGGCCCCTGCGCCACTTCCCGGCGGAGTGGATGTACGAGCGGTCGCTGCCGCGGACGAAGCTCCTCAGCCCCCATCCCAGCGCCAGCTTCGACGGCATCCTCGACGTCGCCGGCGAACGGGTCAGCCTCGAGTCCTGGCCGGGGATGATCGGCCACAACTGGGGAACCGAGCACGCCGCGACATGGGTCTGGATCCACGGGGCAACGGTCGGCGACGACGGCTCGCGCGGCTACGTCGATCTCGGCGGCGGGCGGATCGGGCTCGGACCGATCCTGTCGCCATGGGTGGTCAACGGGGAGATCGTCCACGGCGGC
>DATMCB010000087.1:0-3112 GCA_035558835.1 Solirubrobacterales bacterium | reverse complement strand
CACGGGCGGGCGATGCTCGTCTCCAACCACGCCGGGTCGCTGTTCCCGTTCGATGCGTCGATGATCACCGGCGCGATCATGAAGGAGCACCCGCTGCCGCGCTGGCCGCGGTTCATGGTCCTCGACTGGGCCTTCTCGCTGCCGTTCCTCTCCGCCTTCATGCGCAAGGTCGGCGGCGTCCCGGCGAGCCCGCACAACGCGACCAGGATCCTTCGCGACGACGGGTTGATGATGGTGTTCCCCGAAGGGGTGAAGGGGACCGGCAAGCCGTTCGCTGAGCGTTACCGGCTGCAGCGCTTCGGCCGCGGCGGGTTCGTCGAGGTCGCGCTCCGCACCGGTTCGCCGATCGTCCCGATCGCGGTCGTCGGCTCCGAGGAGATCTACCCGAAGATCGCCGACAGCTCCTGGCTGGCGCGCCTGATCGGCGCCCCCTACGCGCCGATCACCCCGACCTTCCCGTGGCTCGGCCTGCTCGGGCTCGTCCCGCTGCCATCGAAGTGGCGGATCGAGTTCTGTGAGCCGATCCAGATCGGCGATCTCGGCCCCGATGCGGCCGACGACCGCCAGCTCGTCTTCGAGATCTCCGAGCAGGTCCGCGAAACGATTCAGCAGAAGCTCTACGAGAACCTCGTCAAGCGCGGCTCCGCGTTCGTCTGAGCCGCGGCGCGGCCTCTGTAAAGGTTCGATGCAGAGATGTCCACCGACGAGCCGATCTCGCTCAGCGAGGCCTCGCGCCGATCCGGGGTCCCGGCTTCGACCCTGAAGCGCTGGGCGAAGGAGAAGATCGTCGAGCTCGAGGGCGGCGAGTGGACCGCGGGGGCGGCCGCCCAGGCGCGGATCGTCGCCCGGATGCGCGAGCGCGGCCACACCCTGCGCGAGATCCGCGGCGCCGTCCGCGACGGCCGCCTCGCCTTCGGCTCCGTCGAGGACCTGCTGCCGGCGCCGACGCGGAGCCACTCCCGCGCCGATGCGGCGGCGATCGTCGGCATCGAGGAGGAGCTGATCGAGCGGGTGATGGCCCTGCTCGGCACGCCGATGGCCCTGGCGGACCGGATCAGCGACGAGGACATCACCGCGCTCGAGCGGATGGCGGGCGCGCTCCGCAACGGCTTCCCGCTGATCGCCCTGCTGCAGCTCGTTCGCGTCTACGCGCAGGCCGGCCGGAAGATCGCCGAGGCCGAGGTCCGCCTCTTCCACCTCTTCGTCCACGAGCCGATGATCCGCGACGGGGTGCCACCGCTCGAGATGGCCGAGAACATGGAGCGGATGGCCTCGGAGCTGCTGCCGACCGTCTCGCCCGTGCTCGAGTACATCCACGGCCGCTACCTCCGCTTCTACATGGAGCAGGACGTCGTCGGCCACATGGAGGCCGACCTGCCGCTGACCCGTCCGCATCCCGATCGCGTCTCGATGGCGTTCTGCTTCGTCGACCTGACCGGCTTCACCCGGTTCACCGAGGAGGAGGGGGACGAGGAGGCGCTCGACCTCGTCGAGCGGTTCACCGAGACGGTCGAGGCGACGCTCCCCGCCGACGCGACGATCGTCAAGACGATCGGCGACGAGGTGATGATCGTCTCCTCGGAGCCGCGGATGCTGACCGAGTGGGCAGTCGGCTTCCTGACGATGTTCGACGAGCGCCCGCGGCCCCGCGTCGCGATCCACTGCGGCGCCGCCGTCTATCGCGACGGCGACTACTTCGGAGGCGACGTCAACCTCACCCACCGGATCGTCACCCGGGCATTGGCCGGCGAGGTGCTCGTCACCCGGCCGGTCGTCGACGGGATCGGTGAGACCGACTACCTCAGCCTCGAGCCGATCGGGGAGCTCGCGCTGAAGGGTCTGCCCGAGCCGACGGAGCTGTTCGTCGCGACCGCGGCGAACGTCCGGATGCGATGAACGAGCGGACCGGCCACAGGGCCGGCGAATCGCATCAGGATGCGGATTCCCGCCGATCCGGCACCTACTCTGGCGGCGTGCAGAGCTCGCCGGCGATCGAGGCGCTGGCCGACGCGGTCGAGGCCGGAGGGCTGATCGACCGGCGGTCGGGCGGCGTCGTGCTCGTCTCCGGCGGGCCGGACTCGGCCTGCGCCGCCGCTGCCCTCGTCGCGCTCTGCGGGCCGGCGTCGATCTCCGCGGTCCACGTCAACTACGGGCTCCGCGACGACTCCGGCGAGGACGAGCGGGCGGCGCGGGCGCTCTGCGCGAAGCTCCGCATCGACCTCCACGTCGAGCGTCCCGAGCTCGGCCGCGGCAACGTCCAGGCGCGGGCGCGGGAGGCGCGCTACGCCGCGGCGGAGCGGCTCCGTCGCAAGCTCGGCTACGACTGGGTCGCGACCGGCCACACCCGTAGCGACGTCGCCGAGACGTTCCTCTACCGGCTCGCGGTCTCGCCCGGGACCCGGCCGCTGCTCGGGCTCGCCCCGCGCAGCGGCGACGTCGTCCGGCCGCTGCACGCGATCGCGCGCGAGGAGACCCGCGCGGTCGCTGTCGAAGCGGCGCTGCCGTTCGTCGACGACCCGAGCAACGCTTCGCCGCGCTACGCGCGCAACCGGATCCGCAACGAGATCCTGCCGCGGCTCGCCGAGATCGGACCCGAGGTCGAGCGCAACATCGCCGCCACCCACGCCGAGCTCCACGAGGAGGCGGCGCTGCTCGCCGCGGTCGTCGCCGATGCGCTCGATGGGGCCGGCGCCGGCGGCGATGCGACCGCGATCGCGGCGGCCGAGCTCGAGGCGATGCCGGCTTCTCTCCGCCGTCTCTGCCTCCGCGAGCTCGCCGAGCGTGCCGCCGGCCGGCGGGTGCCTCTGAACCGCACGCATGCCGCCCGGATCGTCGCCCTCGCGGGCCGGCCGCAGGGCGGCGAGGTCGAGATCGGCGGCGGGCTCAGCGCCATCTGCGAAGCGGGGAGGGTGCGCTTCGCGACCGGATCGGCGCCGGCTCCCGAGGCGGTCCGCCTGAGCGTGCCCGGCGTCGCTCGCTTCGGCGACTGGGAGCTCCGCGCCGAGCTCCGCCCGGCCCCGATCGATCCCGCCGACTCGCGGTTCGCGGCGCTCGACGCGGCGGCGGTCGGCGGTGAGCTCGAGGTTCGCGCCTGGCAGGCCGGCGACCGGAT
>DATMCB010000086.1:0-6785 GCA_035558835.1 Solirubrobacterales bacterium | reverse complement strand
GAGTAGCCGCCGCTCCCTCCAGACTGGGCAATGAGGGGACCGCGGCAGGTGGCTGCAGGCCGACACCCGGAGGGTGAACTGCAGATTTGGGCTCCCACAGGGCAGCAAACTGCATCTCACATGCCGAATGAGCGGCTCCGGCCTCGCAAAGCCCCCCGGCCGCACCCCCTCGCTGCCAACCCACCCCGGCCTAGCGGCGACGCGCACCCTACAGATCCACACCCCGCACCCCGCCCCACTTCTCGGCGAGATACTCGACGACGAGGCGGCGGTGGCAGTGCTCGGCCTCGGGCTCGCTGCAGAGCAGCGCCGAGGGGCGCTCGAACGCGGCTCGGTCGAGCTCGGTCTCGACCGAGCGCTCGGCGAGCAGGGCCCGGAAGTCGGGGGCGAAGTCGTCCCAGCTGCCCTTCCGCTTCTTGAACGCGTCCATGATCTCCGCGGTCGGCGCGAGGAGCGGCTCGTGGACGTAGTCGGCGCCGATCAGCTCGGCGAGGAAGTAGGGCAGGTCGCGCGCCTTCGCGAAGCCGGCGAGCTGCGAGTCGTTGCGGAGGCGGACGTCGACGACGCGCTCGACCCCGGCGTCGTCGAGGCGCCCGAAGAAGTGCTCGGCGGTCGTCTGCGTGAAACCGATCGTGAAGATGTCCACCGTTCAGCCCCCCTCGAGGTTCTCGCGCAGCCGGCGGTGGTAGCCGGCGAACTGCCGCGCCATCAGTGCCCGCGCGATCGGGCCGAGCCGGCCGAGCAGCCCGGTCAGCTCGCCCTCGGCGACGAACCGGACCTCGGTCCCGCCGTCCGCCGGCGCGAACGTCCAGGTGCCGTCGACGGGGTAAGGCCCTTCGACGATGTGGGCGGTGACCCGGCGCGGACGGTCGAACTCGGTGAACTCGGTGATCTGCTCGAACTCCTTGCCGCCCGGCGGCTTGGTGACCTCGCGGAAGCGCGTGCCCTGGCCGGGCGGACCGGGAGTGAGCTGTTCGACGGTCGTCTTCGTCGTCTGCCAGTCGGCGAGCGTGGCGGGGTCGGTGAGGTAGTCGAACACCTGCTCGGGCGGGCGCCCGACGGTGAACGACTCCTCGATCCGCATCAGTCCGGTTCGCGAGGCGGCTCGTCGGCGCCGCCGGCGAAGTCCTCGGGAGTGACCTCGTCGAGGAAGTCCTTGAACTTCTCGACGACCTCCTCCTGGTCCTCGACCTCGTGCTCGAACTCGATCGAGGACTCCTCGATGACCTCCTCGGCCGCGTAGATCGGCGCGTCGCAGCGGACCGCCAGGGCGAGGGCGTCGGAGGGGCGCGAGTCGATCTCGACCTCGGTGCCGTCGACGGTGAGGGTGATCGTCGCGTAGAAGGTGTTGTCGCGGAGCTCGGTGACGGCGATCCGCTCGCACTTGGCGTCGATGTTCTCGAGGACGTCGGCCATCAGGTCGTGGGTCATCGGCCGCGGCGTGCTCGCGCCCTGGAGCTTCATCAGGATCGCGGCGGCCTCCGGATGCCCGATCCAGATCGGAAGAAACCGATTTCCGTCGGCAGTCTTCAGCAACACGATCGGCTGCTTGCCGACCATGTCGAAGCTGACGCCGTAGATCTGCATCCTTTGCAAGTGGGCGATCCTGGATTCGAACCAGGGACCTCGTCCTTATCAGAGACGCGCTCTAACCAACTGAGCTAATCGCCCGCGATCGCGGATTCTAGTGAGAGCTCGGATCGCCTACTTCCGGCGCAGCGACTTCGTCAGAGCGAGGACTTCGTCGAGGTCCTCGAAGCGGATCTGGGCGGTCAGACCGCGCGGCCCGGAGCTGACCCGGACGTCGTGTCCGAGCGCCCGCTCGAGGGCGTCCTCGGCCTTGCCGATCGCCGCCTCCTCGTCGGGATGGAGCTGGCGCGGCTTGCGCGTCGGCGGCTCCTCCTCCCCCTTCGCGCGCTTCTCGGTCTCGCGCACCGACCAGCCCTCGGCGACCGCGCGGCGGGCGAGCCGGCGGCGCGGCTCCTGGCCCTTGGCGGCGAGCAGCGCCCGGCCGTGGCCCTCGCTGAGCTCCTCGGCCTCGAGCAGCTCGATCACCTGGTCGGGCAGGTCGAGGAGGCGGATCAGGTTCGAGATCGCCGAGCGGCTGCGGCCGACGCGGCGGGCGACCTCCTCCTTGCTGAGGTCGAGCTCCTCGACGAGGGCCGCGCAGGCGCGCGCCTCCTCGATCGGGTTGAGGTCCTCGCGCGCCATGTTCTCGACGAGCGCCATCTGCAGCCGCTTCATCTCGTCCTCGCTGCGGAGCACGGCCGGCACCGTCGCCAGCCCGGCCACCTGCGCGGCGCGCCAGCGGCGCTCGCCGGCGATCAGCTCGTAGCGGCCGTCGCTGAGCGGGCGCACGACGAGCGGCTGGACGACGCCGCTCTCGGCGATCGACTCGGCGAGCATCGCGATCGACTCGGCGTCGAACGACTTCCGCGGCTGTCCGTCGCTGGGCCGGATCAACTCGACCGGCACGTCGCGGTACGACGGCTCGTTTACCTCGTGGGACTCCGGCAGGATCGCCGCCAGCCCTCTCCCCATCCCCGGCTTCCTAGTCACGTGCTAGCACCTCCTTGGCGAGCGCCCGATAGGCAACGGACCCGCGTGAACTGGGAGCGTGGGCGATCACCGGCATCCCGAAGCTCGGTGCTTCGGCCAGCCGGACGCTCCGCGGGATCACCGTCTCGAGGACGAGATCGGTGAAATGGTCTTTCAATTCGTGCTCCACGTCCTGAGAAAGGCGGGTGCGGTCATCTGCCATGGTGATCGCGATGCCGGTCAGAACCAGCGACGGGTTCAATTGCCGGCGCACGGTCTGCAACGTGTCGAGGAACTGGACCAGCCCCTCGAGCGCCAGGTACTCGGCCTGGACGGGCACGATCACCCGGTCGGCGGCGGCGAGCGCGTTGACCGTGATCGGCCCGAGCGAGGGCGGGCAGTCGAGGAACGTCGCGGCGAAGCGCTCGCGGACCGGACCGAGGCCGTCGCGGAGCCGGTACTCGGAGCGCTCGAGGCCGGGCAGCTCGACCGCGGCGCCGGCGAGGTCGCGGTTCGCGGGCACGACCCAGAGGTTGTCGAAGCGGGTCGGACGCGCCGCCTCGGCGACCGACACCTCGCCGCAGAGGGTGTCGTAGGCGGAGGGCCGCTCCTCGCGGTCGAGGCCGAGCGTGACCGTGGCGTTGCACTGCGGGTCGAGGTCGACGACCAGCGTCTGGCGGCCGGCCTCGGCGAAGCAGGCGGCGAGGTTGACGGTCGTGGTGGTCTTCCCCACCCCGCCCTTCTGGTTTGCGATCGCGTAGACGTAGCCCATGGCTTTCGGGACCCGGCCCGGCGCGCGACTCTAGATGACGGGTCCCCGGTCGCTCCCTCGGGGCCGTTTCTTGGCCATCCCGGCGCGGCGCGGCAGATCGGGTGGCGTGGGCGCCGTCTTGCGGATCAGGTGGAGATGGCGATTCCGGCTTCCGGCGTAGGGATCGGCGCTTCTGATCGCCGCCGGGGCGACTCCGAGCCGGGGGGCACCGGCTTCCAGTTCGAGCTCCTCGTCCCGATTCCTCCTCCCCTTCCAGCCGACGAGGACGCCGCCGGTGTGCAAGAGCGGCGAGGCGAGCTCGGCGAGGGTGCTGAGCCGGCCGACGGCGCGGGCGGTGACGGCGTCATATGCCTCGCGCCCGGGGGCGCCAGCGCGGGCCCAGTCCTCGGCGCGGGCATTGACCGCACGTGCATTCGCGATTCCACCAGCCGCTGAAGCGCGGTCGATGAACTCGCACTTGCGGGCGATCGACTCGATCAGATCGACCTGCGCGTCGGGGAGCATCGCCGCGAGGACGAGCCCCGGGAACCCGGCGCCGGCGCCGACGTCGGCGATCCGCCGCGCGCTCGCGAGCTCGGGGAAGCCAAGGCCGCTGAGGCTGTCGGCGACGTGGACGACCCAGGCGCGCTCGGGCTCGATCACGGCGCTCGGCGCGGTCGCGTCGGCGGCGAGCAGCGCGATCACCGGCTCGAGCTTCGCCCGTGCGGCGTCGGTCAGATCCGGCTGGGGGAGCGGCTCGGCCGGGTCGATCGGCCGGGGATCCACCAAGGTCAGTCGGAGATCAGCGGCGCGACGACGATCCGGCGCTCGGGCTCGTCGCCCTCGCTGTAGGTCTCGACGTCGCTTCGGTCCTTGAGGACCTCGTGGACCATCCGCCGCTCGCTGGCCGACATCGGCTCGAGCCGGACCGGCTCCTCGTTGCGGGCGGCGCGCTGGGCGGCGACGACCGCCTCCTCCTCGAGCAGCGCGCGGCGCCGCTCGCGGTAGCCGGCGGCATCGAGGGTGACGCGCTTGCGGTCGCTGACCCCGAGCGATGCCGCCCGGTAGCAGATCAGCTGCAGCGCATCGAGCGTCTGCCCGCGGCGGCCGATCAGGATCCCGAGCTCGTCGGGGCCGTCGATCGCGGCGTAGATCTCGTCCTCGGTCTCGGAGACCTCGACCTCGGCGTCGAGATCGATCTCGTCGAGGACGCGGTCGACGATCGCGCGGACGCGCTCGGCCGGCTCCTCCGGGATCTCCGCGCTCTCATCGTGCTCGCTCACGCTCATCTCCTCCTCTTCTTCTTCCTGCGGGGCGGCGGGGGAGGCGGCTTCGCGGCCTTGATCTCCTCCTCCGTCGGCTTCTTGACCGGCCCGAGGATCGTATGGACCACCTGCTGCTGGCCGAGGGTCCAGAGGTTGGTCGAGATCCAGTAGACCGAGAGCGCCGCCTCGAACTGAAGCACGAACGGCGCGAACAGGAACGGCAGCCCGTAGATGATGTACTTCTGCGGCCCTTCCATCCCCTGGCCGCGGACCGTCATCGCCAGGCCCGAAGCGAGCTGGGTGACGATGAAGAGGACGACGAGGACGGCCGCGACGGCGCCCTCGGGCGGCTGGATCAGGCTCGGGATGAACAGGAAGCCCTCCGGCGGCGAGTTCTGCACGTCCATCTGGAAGCTGTCGCCCTTGAGCATGTAATAGAGCGAGATGAAGACCGGGATCTGCAGCACCAGCGGCAGGCAGGAGGCGAGCGGGTTGATCTCGTTCTCCTGGTAGAACTTCATCATCGCCTGCTGCTGGGCCTGCTTGTCGTCCTTGTGCTTCTCCTGGATCTGCTTGAGCTGCGGCTGCAGCTCCTGAAGCGCCCGCATCGAGCGGATCTGCTTCATCGAGATCGGCAGGATCGCGAGCCGGACGACGAAGACGAGGGCGATGATCGCCGGACCCCAGCCGAGCCCGAGCGTGTCGTGGAAGAAGACGATGATCGCCTCGGGGATGTCGGTGAAGATCGATGCGACGGGCAGGGTCATCGGCTGGAGGCTCTCTCGCTACGCTCGGTAACGGTTCGGGTGGCTCGGAAGATCGGGCGCTCGGAGACGGGATCGAGACCGCCGGCGCTGAAGGGGTTGCATCGTAGGACGCGCCAGGCGGCGAGGATCATGCCGCGAAACGCCCCGAGCTCGCGGACAGCCTCCTCGGCATAGGCAGAGCAGGTCGGGTAGTAGCGGCAGCGCTGGCCGAGCGCGGGGGAGAGGAAGCGGCGGTAGAAGCGGATCGGCAGCAGCGCCAGGGTCGCGGCGAAACCCGTCCGCGATGTCGACCCCGTTTCACGTGCAACGGTGGCCGGGCTCAACTGGGACCGCCCCCGGGTCGCCCGCGGCCGCGTTTCACGTGCAACGCCCACTCCCCCTGCCCTCATTCTCCGGCCTCGTCGAGCAGCGTCGTCAGCGAGGCCGTCAGCCCCGCCGTGCCTTCCCGGTCGATCAGGCCGGCGACGTCGCTGCGGCCGACGAGGACGAAGTCGTAGCCGTCGGGAAGCCGGTCGGCGAGTCCCCAGAACGCCTCGCGCATCGCCCGCTTCACCTTGTTGCGATCGATCGCACCGCCGACCTTGCGGCCGACCGAGACGCCGAGACGGACCTCGTCGCCGGAGTCGTCCCCGCGGGGGAACGCGTAGAGGACCAGGAAGCGGTTCGCGTGCGAGCGCCCGTCGCGGTAGGCGCGATCGAAATCGCCGCTGCGCGAGAGGCGACCCCGCTTGCGACCCTCGCCACCGGCCTCGCGGGACATCTAGACGGTCAGGCGCTTGCGGCCCTTGCGACGGCGCCGGCGGATGATCTCGCGACCATGGCGGGTTCGCATCCGGGCGCGGAAGCCGTGCGCGCGGGCGCGCTTTCTCTTCTTTGGCTGCCAGGTTCGCTTCATTCTCGGTCCCTCTCGTGCCCGCGGAAGGGGAATCGGCGGGGCATGCCGGACGGCGCGGGGACGGAGCAGTATAGGGAGGTCGTCCGGAGGGTTATGGCGCGATTTGCGGAGTCGGGCGCGGGGGTCGTTCGATTCTTCGAGTGGGGCCGCGATCGCCGACCTATGATCGCCCGCGGAGGCCGTCCCCGGCGCTCATTTCCACCCTTGCACGCCGAATCGAGACAACCGAGCGACCAGACCGAGCCGGGCCGGGAGCTGGCGACGATCTGGAACGGAGTCCGCGAGGAGCTCCGCCGGACGCTGCCGCCGTCCGCGTTCGAGAACTGGCTCGAGCCGCTCCGCGCCGTCGGCATCCAGGGCACCCGCCTCTACGTCTCCGGCCCCGACCGCGTCCGCGACTGGTTCCAGCGCCGCTACGGCGCCGCTGCGACCGAGGCGCTGCGGAGGCGCGCGCCCGGGTTCACCGAGATCGCCTTCACCGAGCCCCCGGCGGGTGCCGAGCGCGATCCCGGCGGTGATGCAGGCGGTTCCGCCACGCCGCCGATTCCCGCCGGGCTCGCATCCGGCCT